>NZ_CALLYO010000318.1 GCF_937858865.1 uncultured Amaricoccus sp.
GGCCGGGGCCGATGCGGCTGGAGGGGCGCTATGCGCGGATCGAGCCGCTGGTGCCGGCGCACGCCAAGGCGCTCTTCGCCGCCAATAGCGACGACGAGCGGATCTGGGACTACCTGCCCTACGGGCCGTTCGCGAGCGAGGCGGCCTATGCCGCCTGGGTGGTGCAGATGGCGGGCAAGGCCGATCCGCTCTTCTTCACCGTCATCGACCGGGGCGGGCGGCGGACGCCGGCGGGCGTCGCGAGCCTGATGCGGATCGCGCCCGAGGCGGGGTCGATCGAGGTCGGCAACATCTGCTGGTCGCCGGCGCTCAAGCGGACGCGGGCGGCGAGCGAGGCGGTCTTCCTCTTCGCCGACTGGGTGTTCCGCGAGGGCTACCGGCGCTTCGAGTGGAAGTGCGATGCACTGAACCGGCCGAGTCGGCGGGCGGCGGAGCGGATGGGCTTCTCCTACGAGGGGGTCTTCCGGCAGGCGATGGTGGTGAAGGGGCGGAACCGCGACACCGCCTGGTTCGCGATGACCGACGGGGACTGGCGCTGCCTGCGGCCGGCCTGGGAGCGGTGGCTCGATCCGGCGAACTTCGACGCGGACGGCCGGCAGAAGCTGTCGCTGAGCGCGCTCACCGCCCCCTGCCGGGTGGCGTCGGACCCGCTCTTCGCGAGCTGATGGGCCGGCGGGGGCCGCTCAGGCGCTGGCAGCGGCGCTGGAAGGACGGCTGGGTGGGCGATCTCGACGCGCCGGGGGCGCGGCGAAACGCGGCGATCGACATGCTGGTCTTCGACCACGGACTGCTGCGCAAGGCCTGGCGCAACGAGCATGAGGTGGACAAGGGCGTCTGGCGGTCGAGCCAGCCCGACCCGGGCATGGTGCGGCGGCTGGCGGGGCAGGGGTTCCGGGCGATCCTGAACCTGCGCGGGGCGACCGAGTACGGATCCTACCTGCTCGAGCGGGAGGCCTGCCGGGCGGCGGGGATCGAGCTCGTCGACTTCAAGCTGACCTCGCGGGCGCTGCCGAGCCGGGAGGAGATCCTCGCGCTCGACGCGACCTTCGCCGGGCTGCCGCGGCCCTTCCTGATGCACTGCAAGTCGGGGGCGGACCGGGCCGGCTTCGCGGCGGCGCTCTATCTGCTGCTGCAGAAGGGGGCGACGCCGGAGGAGGCGGCGCGGCAGTTGCACTGGCGCTACCTGCATCTGCGCGGCGCGGCGACGGGGGTGCTGCACTTCCTGCTCGAGCGCTATGCGGCGGATGCGGCCAAGGAGCCGATGAGCTTCCGGCGGTGGGTGGAGACGCGCTACGACCGCGACGCTCTGATGGCGGCTTACCGGAGCGGGGGGGCGGCGGACTTCCTGGTCGACAGGGTGCTGCGGCGGGAGTGACCGGGGGGGCGGCCCGAGGGGGCCATCGGGCCCCCTC
>NZ_CALLYO010000319.1 GCF_937858865.1 uncultured Amaricoccus sp.
GGCCTTGGTCACAGATTCTTCTCCTCGAAAGCGCAGAGGTCGCGGATCAGGCAGGTGCGGCAGTGCGGCTTGCGCGCGACGCAGACGTAGCGGCCGTGCAGGATCAGCCAGTGGTGGGCGTGCAGCTGCCAGGGGGCGGGCACCCGGTCCTCGAGCGCGCGCTCGACGGCGAGGACGTCCTTGCCGGGGGCGATGCCGGTGCGGTTGGCGACGCGGAAGATATGGGTGTCGACCGCCATCGCCGGCAGCTTCCACCAGGTGTTGAGGACGACGTTCGCCGTCTTGCGCCCGACGCCGGGCAGGCTCTGCAGCGCCGCGCGCGAGGCGGGGACCGCGCCGCCGAAATCCTCGACGAGGATGCGGCTGAGCTTCATCACGTGGCGGGCCTTGTTGTTGAAGAGGCCGATGGTCTTGATGTGCTCGATGAGGCCGGCCTCGCCGAGGGCGAGCATCTTCTCGGGCGTGTCGGCGACCTCGAAGAGAGCCGCGGTGGCGCGGTTTACCCCCTTGTCGGTCGCCTGGGCCGAGAGGGCGACGGCGACGAGGAGGGTGAAGGCGTTGGTATGCGCGAGCTCGCCCCTGGGCTCGGGCTCGTCGGCGTGGAAGCGGCGGAAGATCTCGTCGATCGTCGCATAGTCGAGCGGCTCGGGCACCCTATGCCTCCCGGCTTCTCGGGGAGACCGCGAGGCCGAGGAAGACGAGGATCGCCTGGTTCAGCCGCAGGGCGTCCTCGTCGTCGAGGCAGCCGATGCGCCGGCCGAGCTTCGCCTTCGGGACGGTGGTGAGCTTGTCGACCATCAGCCGGCAGGGGGCGCCGAGGCCGTTACGCTCGTTGGGCGCGACCGGGATGCGGATCAGCGGCGCGTCGGTCGGGTCGGTGGTGAAGGCGCAGATGGTGATCGACTCCGTGGCATCGAAAGCGTCGTCCTGCACGATGACGACCGGACGCGGCTTCCCGGCATAGCCGGTGCCGGCCGCCGCCGTCCAGATCTCGCCGCGCCTCATCCGTCACCGATATCGAGCGCCGAGACCGCGTCGATGAAGGCCTGGTCCGCCGTCGCCCCGCGGCTCGCCGCCACGGCGAGGGACTGGCGGTGCGCCTCGGACCGGAAGGCGGGAGCGCGGACGTCCGGAACCCAGATCTGGATCGGCCGGAGGCCCTGCGCCCGCAGGCGGGCGCGGTGCTCGCTGACCTTCAGCCGTGACGGCTTCGTCATTCCTTCCTCCGGATTGCCTGGTTACATGTAACTAGCAGCAGTCCCCTGCCCTGGCCAGAGGCGGGCCGCGGGTTTCCCGCAGGATTCGGGTGGGGGGCGGGCGGCGCCTGCGCTAGGTTGCGCGTCGACGCGAGGAAAGATGCCATGACCGAGACAGTTCAGGAACAGTATCACTACGCGGTGATCGGCCGCGCCATCGATCATATCGTCGCGCAGGCACCGCGGCAGGCGTCGCTCGAGGACGTGGCGGCGAGTGTCGGGATGAGCCCGGCGCACTTCCAGCGGCTGTTCAGCCAGTGGGTGGGCGTCAGCCCGAAGCGCTACCAGCAGTATCTGGCGCTCGACCATGCCAAGCGGCTGCTAGCCGAGCGGCACAGCGTGCTCGACACCGCCTATGCCGCGGGGCTTTCGGGAGCGGGGCGGCTGCACGATCTCTTCCTGCGCTGGGAGGCGATGAGCCCGGGCGAATATGCCCGCGGCGGCGAAGGGCTGGAGATCGCCTGGGGGTGGTTCGACACGCCCTTCGGGCCGGCGCTCGCCATGGGGACGGACCGCGGGCTCTGCGGGCTCGCCTTCGCGGCGGAGACCGGGCGGGAGGCGGCGATGGCCGACCTGCGCGGGCGCTGGCCGAAGGCGCGCTTCGTGGAGGCGCCGGAGCGGATCGGGGCCTGGGTCGATGCGGCCTTCGGTGGGGGCGAGGCGCGGCTGCACCTGATCGGGGCGCCGTTCCAGCTCAAGGTCTGGGAGGCGCTGCTGGCGGTGCCGAGCGGGCATGTCACCACCTATTCCGACATCGCGGCGGCGATCGGGCGGCCGAAGGCGGTCAGGGCGGTCGGGACGGCGGTGGGGCGGAACCCGGTCAGCTTCCTCATCCCCTGCCACCGGGCGCTGCAGAAGGCCGGCGGGCTCGGCGGCTATCACTGGGGGCTCGGGGTGAAGCGGGCGATGCTGGCCTGGGAGGCGGCGAGGCTGGAATCGGCGGCGTGAAAAAGGATCTTCCGTCGATTCGCCAACGTGCTAAGCAGCGAGCATAACGAGAACGTTGCGAGGCACGAGATGAAGCAGGCAGTGAAGATCCTCATCCTGACGGCCGGCGTGGCGGCCGTGGCCGGCTGCACCAACCCGGACGGGACGCGCAACTCCACCGCGACGGGCGGGCTGATCGGCGCGGGCGTCGGCGCCATCGCCGGGCGGGCGATCGACAGCGGCGGCTCGGGCGGCACGCTGATCGGCGGCGCGGTCGGCAGCTTCGCCGGCGCGGCGATCGGCGCGGCGCTCGACCGGCAGCAGCGCCAGCTCGAGGAGGGGCTGGCCGGGTCGGGGGCGACGGTGGTGAACACCGGCAACCAGCTGGTGGTGACGCTGCCCGAGTCGATCACCTTCGACACCGACAGCGCGGTGGTGCATCAGGAATATGTCGACGAGATCGCCTTCGTGGCGCGGTCGCTGCGCGACAACCCGCAGTCGACGGTGCGGGTCGTCGGCCATACCGACAGCACCGGCTCGACGGCGCACAATCAGCGGCTGAGCGAACAGCGGGCGCAGGCGGTGGCGACGATCCTGACCGGCAACGGCGTCGAGTCCGGGCGGGTGCAGACGGCCGGGATGGGCTACAGCCAGCCGGTCGCCAGCAACGACACGCCGGGCGGGCGGGCGCAGAACCGGCGGGTCGAGATCGTCATCACGCCGACGACCGGGGCCTGAGCCCCGCCGCCCGGAGCGCGTCAGCGCTCCGGGAAGGGGACGTAAGGCAGGTGCACGGCCTCGAGCTTGTTGCCATCGGGGTCGCGCACGAAGGCGGCGTAATAGTCCTCGGTATAGTCGCGCAGGCCGGGCGCGCCGGCGTCGCTGCCGCCTTCGGCGAGGGCGGCGGCGTGGAAGGCGTCGACGGCCGCGCGGCTCGGCGCGACGAAGGCGACATGGGTGCCGTTGCCGGGACCGGCGGCGCCGTCCGCCGGCAGGGTGGCCCAGAACTCGGGCCATTCGACACCCCAGGCGCAGCCGAAGTCCTCGCTCATGGTGCGGCGGTAGCCGAGGGCGCCGAGCGCGGCGTCGTAGAAGCGCGTGGCGCGGGCGAGATCGGTGGTGCCGACCGAGACGTGGTTGAACATCGGGGCCTCCCTGCTGGACGGGTGCAGGTTAGCACGCCGCCACTGACAGCCTGATGTCAGGAGGTCAGCCGGCCGCGGCGGCGCAGTCGCGGCAGAAGGGGGTGTGCGGCAGGATGTCGAGGCGCTCCTCGCTGATCCGGTCGCCGCAGCGGACGCAGATGCCGTAGCTGTCGTTGCGGATGCGGTCGAGCGCGGCCTCGATCATGCGGACCTCGCGCACGCTGGCGGCGCCGAGGTCCTCGAGCACCTCGTCCTCCTCGCGCTCGATGGCCTGCTCGGAGAAGCTGTCGCTGACCGGCTCCTCGAGCTCGTCCTCGATGCGGGCGATGCGGGCCTCGAGCGCGGCCAGGCGGCGCTCCAGCTCGTCCTTGCGGGTTTCGAGCGACTTCATCTCAGTGCAGCTTCTCGCCGACTTCGGAAATGGCCTGGCCGATCAGCCGGTCGGCGTCGGCGGGCTTCACCTGCTGGCGGAGCACGTCGGCGGCGGCGGCGACCGCCACGCTGACCGCCTGGTCCTTGATCTGGCGGACGGCGCTCTGCTCGGCGGCGGCGATCTGCTCGGTCGCCGTCTTCATCCGGCGGGCGACGGAGTTGCGGATGTCCTCCTTCGCCGCCTCGGCCGCCTTCTCCGCCTCGGCGCGGGCGGCGGTGACGATGTCCTCGGCCTGGGACTTCACCTCCTTCTGCCGCCGCTCGAAGCCGGCCAGCAGCGTCTGCGCCTCGTCGCGCAGCGCGCGGGCCTCGTCGAGCTCCTGCTTGATCCGTACCGCGCGGGCATCGAGCATGCGGGTGATCATCGCCGGCACGCGGAAGTAGAGCAGCACCGCGACGAAGATCACGAAGCCGATGGCGACGACGATGTTGGTGTTGTTGAGGAAGTCCATCGCTCAGCCCTTCAGCCGCCTGGAGATGGCCGTATGCACCGTCCTGGCGTCGGCGGTGCCCGGCATCAGCGCGTCGACGATGGCGACCGCGGTCTCGCGGGCCACCTCCTCGACGCTCTTCGCCGCGCCCTCGCGGATCTCGGCGATGCGCTTCTCGGATTCCGCCGACTTCACGGCGATCTCGGCGTCGGCCTTGGCCATCAGCCCGGCGAGTTCCTTGTCGATCGCCGCCTTGGCCTCGGCCGCGATCCTGTGCGCCTCGTCGCGCGCCTTGGCGAGCGCGGCGTTGTAGGAGGCCTCCGCCTCCTGCGCCCGCCGCTTCAGCAGCGCCGCCTGCTCGATGTCGTTCGAAATGGCGTCGTTGCGCTCGGTCATCACCGTGCCGATCCTGGGCAGGGCGACCTTGCTCAGGATGAAGTAGAGCGCGAGGAGCGCCAGCACCAGCCAGAAGAGCAGGTTGGGGTAGATCGCCGGGTTGAGCTGCGGCATGCCCGATTCGGCATGCGCGAGGTTGTCCGCGCCCAGCGTCTCGGCGGTGTGGCCCTCGGCGTGCGCGTCACCCGCCGGGGCGACCTCGACCTGGTCCCCCTCGGCCTGCGCGATCACGATCACGGCGTTCTCGGTCGCCATCTCTCACTCCGTCCTCGGCGGGCCTCGGTGGCCCGCGACAGCGATGCCTCGGGTCGCGGTCAGACCGCGAACATCAGCAGCAGCGCGACCAGGAAGGAGAAGATGCCGAGCGCCTCGGCGAAGGCGATGCCGATGAAGACCATCGCGGTCTGCTCGCCGGCCGCGGCCGGATTGCGCAGCGCGCCCGACAGGAAGTTGCCGGCCACGAGGCCCACGCCGATGCCGGCGCCGCCCATGCCGACGCAGGCGAGGCCGGCGCCGACGAACTGACCCATCTCAGCGATATTGCCTTCCATGATTTTCTCCTTGGTGGATGGCGGGTTTCCGGGGCGCGCGTGCTTGCGGGGCTAGTGCCCGGGATGCAGCGCGTCGTTGAGGTAGACGACCGTCAGGATCGCGAAGACGTAGGCCTGGATCACCGCGACCAGCAGCTCGAGACCGTAGACGGCGGTGATGGCGAGGATCGGCAGGATGCCGGCGAGCCCGAGCGCCCCGGCGAAGCCGGCGAAGACCTTCAGCACCGCGTGGCCGGCCATCATGTTGCCGGCAAGTCGGACGGAGTGGCTGAGCGGACGGACGAAATAGGAGATCACCTCGATGAAGGCGAGGATGATGCGCAGCGCCAGCGTCGGCGCGCTCGCGACCCAGAAGAGCTTCAGGAAATGGGTGCCGTGCTTGTAGAAGCCGATCGCGGTGACCGAGAAGAAGACGGCGAGCGCGAGGAGCGCCGTGACCGCGATGTGCGAGGTCGGCGCGAAGGAGGTCGGGATGAGCGCGAGCAGGTTGGCGAAGAGGATGAAGAGGAAGAGCGTCATGACGTAGGGGAAGTACTTCGCGCCTTCCTTGCCGGTCACGTCGACGATCATCTTGTGCACGAAGCCGTAGATCGACTCGGCGACCGACTGCATCCGCGACGGGACGTGCGCCCGGCTGCGGCTGCCCACCAGCATCAGCAGGCTGGCGACGGCGACCGTCAGCGCCATCCAGAGCGTGGCGTTGGTGATCGTGTACCAGTGCACCTCGTGACCGCCGAAAAGCGGCACGACCTCGAACTGCTCCATCGGGTGGATGTTGAAGCCGCTGCCGCCCGCCTCGTCCGCCATCTAGTCCCCCGTCCCGTCTCTCGTCTCGTCTCTCGTTTCGGGCCTGCCGCCCATGAGGGCGGCTTCTCCGCGCCTGCCGCGCACCTCCTCGGCGGTGCGCAGCATCGTCCTGACGCCGGCGGCGAAGCCCAGCAGGGCGAACACCACCAGGAAGACCGGGCGGGTGCCGAAGAGCGCGTCGAGCCCCATGCCGATCGCGAGCCCCAGCAGCATCCCCACCACCAGCTCGATCACCATACGCCAGGCGAGCGAGCCCTGGGTGAACTCGCCGTGCCCCCGGCGCGGAGGCTCGGCGCGGTCCGCCCTGGCGGCGGCGATGCGGTCCTCGAGGCGCTTCAGCCGCTCGGCGAAGGGCTCCTCGGTCGTCCGACCGCCCTCCTCCTCCGAACCGGACTGATCCCCCTGGCCGGTCATTGCTGGGCAAGGGTGGTACTTTAAAGCGCCCATGCGGTCAAGCGAAAGCCGGGCGGGGCGGTTTATGGACAACGCGCTGATTTCAGGATAGTTTTCCGCCCGCTGGAACCCTCAACCGGACGGTTGACATTGCCCCGAGACGCCGATCTCGACCAGATCTTCGCCGCGCTCGCCGACCCGACGCGGCGGGCGCTGCTGAGCGCGCTCGCGCGCGGGGACCGCACGGTGGGCGAGCTGGCGCGGCCGTTCGAGATGTCGCTGGCGGCGATCTCCAAGCACATCCACATCCTCGCGGCGGCCGGGCTCCTCGGCCAGGAGAAGGCCGGGCGCGCGGTCACCTGCCGGCTGCTGCCCGAGGGGCTGCGAGCGGCGGGGATCTGGCTGCAGGGCGTGGGCGGCTTCGACCCCGAGGACTATGACGCGCTGGAGCGGCTGCTGGCGGTGGCGCTGGGCGAGGACGGCCGGGACCAGTGAGATTCCAGTCGGTTGGCCGATTCCGGCCATGCGCGGGGCGTAGGCGCCCCGGCGCGGGCGGCCTTGACCTTCCGGCCCGGCGAGAGGCCTGATGCCGCCAGCCCCTCCCCGGGGGAAGGAAGCGGAGGTTGCGATGCCCGACGTTCAGTCCCTCGCCGCGCTCGAGCGGCGCGTGCTCTGGCTCTCGGCCTGGACGATCCACGCGGCGAATCACCTGCGGCCGGCGGACGACCTCGACGTGAAGGTGGGCGGGCACCAGGCCTCGTCGGCCTCGATGGCGACGATCATGACCGCGCTCTACTTCCATGCGCTGCGGCCCGAGGACCGGGTGGCGGTGAAGCCGCACGCGGCGCCGGTCTTCCACGCCATCCAGTATCTCGCCGGGCGCCAGAGCCGCGAGCAGCTGGAGCGGTTCCGCGCCTTCGGCGGGGCGCAGAGCTATCCCTCGCGCACCAAGGACAGGGACGACGTCGACTTCTCCACCGGCTCGGTCGGGCTCGGGGTGGCGCAGACGCTCTTCTCCTCGCTGGTGCAGGACTATGTCCGCGCACACGGCTGGGGCACCGAGCGGCGCGAGGGGCGGTTCGTCGCGCTGGTCGGCGACGCGGAGATGGACGAGGGCAACATCTACGAGGCGCTGCTCGAGGGCTGGAAGCAGGGGGTGCGCAACCTCTGGTGGGTGGTCGACTACAACCGCCAGAGCCTCGACGCGGTGATCCGCGAGGGGCTCTGGGCCAAGCTCGAGACGCTGTTCCGCAACTTCGGCTGGGACGTGGTGGTGCTCAGGCACGGCGGCCTGCAGGAGGCGGCCTTCGCCGAGCCGGGCGGGCACCGGCTCCGGGCGTGGATCGAGGCCTGCCCGAACCAGCTCTATTCGGCGCTGACCTTCCAGGGCGGTGCGGC
>NZ_CALLYO010000320.1 GCF_937858865.1 uncultured Amaricoccus sp.
ACCTCGAACATGTCGTGGAGAGCGACGACGCGCCGGCGATCGCCGAGGGCGAGGGCGTTCCGGCACCCGCATACCGGCACATGCGGCGCGTGCATTCCCGCGACGGCGAGAGCTACTGCGTCGTGTCGATCTACATCGCCGCGGCGGTCTTCGACCTCGCGCCCGCGCGGTTCCGCCGCGAGCTGGCGATCCCGCTCCTCCTCGATCTGCCGGGCGTGGTGGTCGGGCGCGCCCGGCAGACGCTCGACATCGCCGCGGCCGACGTCGATGTGGCGCGCAGCCTCGGCATCCCGGTCAATGCGCCGATCGCCGAGGTGCGGCGGCTCTTCGTCACCCCGGATGAGACGGTGCTCTACGTCGCCGAGGCGAGCTACCGGGGCGACTACATCCACCTCGAGATGGATCTGCTCCGGGGCCTGGAGCCGCAATGACCGACACCACGCCGACGACCGTCCAGGACGCCACGCCGCACTGGCCCGCGCCCGCGCGGCCGAAGCCCGGGGCGCAGAACGTCGTCCTCGTGCTGCTCGACGACTGTGGCTTCTCGCAGCTCGGCTGCTACGGCGCCTCGATCCGCACGCCGGCGATCGACCGGCTGGCCGGGAACGGCCTGCGCTACACCAACTTCCACGTCACCGCGATGTGCTCGCCGACGCGAAGCTCGCTGCTGACCGGGCGCAACCACCATGCTGTGGGGATGGGCTATCTCGCCGACTTCGACACCGGCTTCGACAACGCCCGCGGCGCGATCAGCCCGAAGGCCGCGACGCTGGCCGAGATGCTGCGCGAGGGCGGCTACGCCACCTATGCGCTCGGCAAGTGGCACCTGGCGCCGCCGGCCGAATGCAGCCCGGTCGGCCCGTTCCGCAACTGGCCGACCCAGCGCGGCTTCGACCGCTGGTACGGCTTCCTCGGCGGCGAGGACGACCAGTACGCGCCCGAGCTCTGGTCCGGCCAGGAGTTCGCGCCGCTGCCCGAGCGCGACGACTACCACCTGAGCGAGGATCTGGTGGAGAGGGCGCAAGGGTTCCTCGCCGACCATGTGACGACGACGCCGGACCGACCGTTCTTCCTCTATCTCGCCTTCGGCGCCTGCCATGCGCCGCATCAGGCGCCGCCCGCCTTCATCGAGCCCTATCGCGGCGCCTTCGACGCCGGATGGGACGCGGAGCGGGAGAAGGTGCTCGCGCGGCAGAAGGCGATGGGGATCGTGCCGCCGGAGACGACCCTTCCCGACCACAATGCCGACGTGACCCCCTGGGCCGAGGTGGGCGAGGACGCCCGGGCGGTCATGTGCCGGATGCAGGAGGTCTTCGCCGGCTTCACCAGCCACACCGACGCGCAGATCGGCCGGCTGGTCGCCTACCTTGACCGCCAGGGTCTGGGCGAGAACACGCTTTTCATCGTCATGTCGGACAACGGCGCCAGCGGCGAGGGCGGCGTCTACGGGTCGGAGAACGAATACCGCTACTTCCTCGGCCTGCCGGACACGCTGGAGGAGAACCGGGCCGCGATCGACCGGCTGGGCGGGCCGCATGCGCACAACCACTATCCCTCGGGATGGGCGCAGGCGGGCAACACGCCACTGAAGATGTACAAGAAGTTCACCTTCGGCGGCGGCATCCGCGCCCCGCTGATCCTGCACTGGCCGGCAGGGATCGACGGGGCCGGCGGCCTCCGGGCGCAGTTCCACCACGCCATCGACATCGTGCCGACGGTGCTGGAGTTCGCCGGCGTCGAGGCGCCTGCCGTCCATCGCGGCGTCGAGCAGCTGCCGCTGCACGGCACCTCGCTCGCCTACAGCGTCGCGGACGCGGACGCGGGCGCGCCGTCCCGGCGGACGACGCAGTATTTCGAGATGGGCGGACAGCGCGGCATCTATCACGACGGCTGGAAGGCGGTGACGCGGCACCTGAGCGGCACGGCGTTCGAGGACGACGTCTGGGAGCTCTACCACCTCGCGGACGACTATTCCGAGGTCCGCGACCTCGCGCGGAAGCATCCCGGGCAGCTCAGGGCGCTGGTCGATCTCTGGTGGGAGGAGGCGCGCCGCAACGGCGTCCTGCCGCTCGACGACCGGGCGCAGGCCCGCGCCTTCGCGCGCGATCCGGCGACGACCGCGCGCCGGGACTTCGCCATGCGCCCGTTCCGGGTCGAGGCGCGCGTCGCGCCGCTTGCCGGCGGCGAAGAGGGGGTCCTCTTCGCCTACGGCCGCCGCGCGGCGGGGTTCGCGCTCTACCTGAAGGACGGGCGGCTTTGCTTCGACTACAATCTTGCCGGCCGGCACAACGTCCTGCGATCGCGCGATCCGGTGGCCCGCGGGCTCACGCGGCTTGCGGGCACCCTCGCGCTTGACGGTGGCCACGCCCGGTTCGAGCTGAGCGGCGACGGGGCGCAGCTCGGCGCGTCCGATCTCCCGATGGGATTTCCGGCCGGCTTCGGGCTCCTCAGCTCGCAGTGCGGCATGAACTATCCGTCGCCGGTATCGGCGGACTATCCCGCGCCGTTCAGCTTCACCGGGATCATCGAGAGCGTCACGGTCACGCTCGGCGAAGCCGATGAAGCCGCTGCCGCCGGCCTCTGGGAGGCGGCGTTGAGGAAACAGTAGCAAGGATTGGGCAAGGCGAGGCCGGTGCTCTGCAAGCAGGCGATGTGATCCACGACCGCAGGGAAGCCGGTTTCGGAGACCCGAGCCGCGCCCGGCGCTCGACGAGCGGTCGCTTCCGCAGGTTCGCGCTGCGTCGAGGGGTGATGATCGTCGCCAGCCTGATTCGCTCTCGCGTCCCGAGCCCCTGATACGGCTTCCGTGTGATTGACTCGGCGGGAGTGGATTCCCGGTCCGAATCTCGTGGGTCATGATGTCTGCAATCAAGAATGGAGGCAGGCATGGCATGGGTTGCGGGACACCTCGACGCGGTCGAGTTTGCAGGCCGGATACCGGAATAGCGCCGACGCGACGTTGGCACGGCACTACCAGGTGATCTGGCTGCTCGCCCAAGGACGGACCTGTTCCGAGGTGGCCGGGCTGACGCGCTTCGCGCTGCGCTGGGTCGAGCAGCTCCTGGAGCGCTACAACGCCCTTGGTCCGAAGAGCCTGGCCTCCCTCCGTTTTCCGCGCTCAGCGCGGCCATCGCCGCCGCCTCGTTC
>NZ_CALLYO010000321.1 GCF_937858865.1 uncultured Amaricoccus sp.
GGCGATGGTGACGCGGGGGTGGGCCGCGAGGCGGGCGGTGATCTCGGCGGAGAAGGGCTCGCGGTCGATGGCGAGGGCGCTGCCGGCCGGGAGGGCGTGGCGGTCGGCGGTGGCGATGACGAGGCCGCCAGCGGCGCGCATCTCCCAGTGGAGGAGACCGACGGCGTTCTGCTCGTCGTCGTCGGAGCGGAAGGAGTTGGAGCAGACGAGCTCGGCGAGCGCGTCCGTCCGGTGCGCGAAGGTGCCGGTCCCGGGGCGCATCTCGTGCAGGACGACGGGGACGCCCATCTCGGCCGCTTGCCAGGCGGCCTCGGCGCCGGCGAGGCCGCCGCCGACGATGTGGATGGGCTCGGTCATGGGCGCGGATCTAGGGCAAGCGGGATGGAAAGGGAAGCCGCGGGATCGGATTGGTGCCGGAGGCGCCGGTCTACCCGAGCGCGGCCTCGGCGGCGGCGAGGACGGCGGCGGGCGGCTGGCCGGCGTCGACCGGGCGCCAGCCGGCGGGGGTGGCGGCGCGGGCGGTCTGGCGGGCGACGACCTCCGGGGTGGCGTCGGAGGCGTCGGCGCTGCGGCGGCCGACGCGGGCGGCGGCCTCCGCGGGGGAGATCTCGAGCCAGAGGCCGGTGAAGGGGACGCCCTCGGCGGCGGCGAGGGCGGCGGCGCAGGCGCGCCAGTCGGGGCCGAGGAAGGTGGCGTCGAGGACGACGGTGGCGCCGGCGCGGAGCGCGATGCGGGCGTCCCAGGCGAGGCGGATCAGCACCTTGCGGTCCATTGCTGCGGTATAGCCCGAAGGCGGCAGCGGGGTTTCCGGCGCGACGCCGGCCAGGCGCTTGCGGGTGACGTCGGAGCGCAGGACGAGGGCGAGCGGCGCGAGGCGGGGGGCGAGCGCGCGGGCGAGGGTCGACTTGCCGGTGCCGGACATGCCGCCGACGGCGAGGAGGCGCGGGGGCGGCGCCGGGGCGAGGGCGGCGCGGGCGAAGGCGAGGTGGCGCCCGGCCGCGGCAGCGTCGCCGCGCGAGGCGGCGGTCATGGCGCGGACGGCGCCGCGCATGGAGAGGAAGAGCGGCAGCAGCGGCAGGCCGGCGAAGTCGCGGGTGGCGCCGAGGTAGCGGGAGAGGAGCGCGCTCGCGAGGTCGGGGCGGCCGCGGGTCGCGAGGTCGGCGAGCGCGAAGGCGAGGTCGTAGAGGACGTCGATCGAGGCGATCGCTTCGTTGAACTCGATGGCGTCGAAGGGGACGGGATCCTCGCCGATCAGGACGACGTTGCCGAGGTGGAGATCGCCGTGGCAGCGGCGGACGCGGCCGAGGCGGTGGCGGCGGGCGATGAGCGGGACGTTGGCCTCGCAGGCGGCGCGGGCGGCGGCGGCCCAGTCGGCCGCCCCTGCCCCGGCGGCGTCTAGGGCGCCGGCGATCTGGGCGATGCGGGCGCGCACGTCGTCCGGGTCGCCGTGGGCCGGCGTCTCGGGGGCGGCGCGGTGGAGGGCGGCGATGGCGTCGGCGAGGCGCTCGACGACCGGCAGGGTGAGGGTGCCGGCCTCGCAGAGGCGGTCGAGCTCGCGGGCGCGGTCGAAGCGGCGCATCTCGACCAGCCATTCGACCGGCTCGCCGGCGCCGCCGAGGGGGAGGCGGCCGGCGCGGCGGACGACGGGGACGACGCCGAGGTAGAGCGGGCCGGCGGCGCGGTTGACCTCGAGCTCGCGGCGGCAGCTCGCCTCGCGGAGCGCGAGGGTGGTGAAGTCGAGGTAGTTGGTCCCGAGCGCCCGCTTCATCTTCCAGGCGCGGTCGCCGGCGAGGAAGAGGCGGGAGATGTGGGTCGTGACGGTCTCGACCGGGGCGCCGCCGTGGGTGGCGGGGTCGGCGAGGAAGGCGACCACCGCCTCCTGGCCGGGCTCGGCGGGGGGCGGGTCGCCGGGGGTCAGATCTGCTTCTCCGGCATCCGCACCACCAGGCCGTCGAGCTCGTCGGTGACGCGGATCTGGCAGGTCAGGCGGCTCGTCACCGGGTCGGGCTCCCAGGCGAAGTCGAGCATGTCCTCCTCCATCGCCTCGCGCGGGGGGAGGCGGTCGACCCAGGCCGGATCGACGTAGACGTGGCAGGTCGAGCAGGCGCAGGCGCCGCCGCAGTCCGCCTCGATGCCGGGGATGTTGTTGTCGCGCGCGCCCTCCATTACGGTGAGGCCGCTCGGGACCTCGACCTCGTGCGGCGTGCCGTCGTGCTCGATGTAGGTGATCTTCGCCATGCCCCAGCCTTGTCTTTGCGCCGGTATCTAATGGCTGGCGTGACGGGGTTCCATGGGCAAAATGCCGCTTGGCGGCGGAGGTCTTTCGTTCTACCTTCGTTCTCATGCTGCCGCCCCCTCCCTCCCCCGCCTGGGTGCATCCGCCGCGCTGCCTGACGGCGGCGGAGCTGGCGCTGCCGCCGAAGGGGGCGCTGGTGACGGTGGCGGGGCTGACCATCTGCCGGCAGCGGCCGGGGACGGCGAAGGGGGTGATCTTCCTGACGCTCGAGGACGAGACGGGGGTGGCCAACATCATCGTCTGGGCGCGGACCTTCGAGCGCTACCGCCGGGCGGTGATCGCCGGGCGGTGCCTGCAGGTGACCGGGCGGCTGCAGCGCGAGGGGGCGGTGATCCACGTCGTCGCCGAGGTGATCGAGGACATCTCGGCGCTGCTCGACGAGATCGTGGAGATCGAGACGGTGGGAGGGGGACCGGCCCCCTCCCCTTCCCGGGCCTAGCGCGGCGGCTTGTCCTGCGGGGTCTCGACCCTGATGTCGAGCGGCTTCGGCTTCTCGCAGGGCTTGAACTCGCAGGCCGGGCGGTCGGGCGGCGGCGGGCAGCAGCGGTCGGTCGCCGCCTTGAGCGCGGCATGCCGGGCGAGCTCGAGCGCGGCCTCCGGGTGGACGGTGCTCGTCATGTCGACCAGCGCCTCCTCGGCCGCCGCGATGCGGATCTGGAGCCTGGTCTGCCTGTCGCTCTCGGTGAGGATGGCGCAGGTGTGGCGGGCGATCTGCTCGAGCGAGCAGATCATCGTGTCGGCCTGGCGGGTGAGGTGCAGGAGGATCGCGTTGCCGACGTCCTGACCGGTCTTGATCTGCTTCAGGACGGCGGTGGCACCGTCGACCGCGGCCTTGACCGAGTTCGTCGCCGCGACGTTGCTGTCGACCGCGTTCTTGATCGCGGTGTCGACGGCATGCAGCGCGACGCTGTCGTTGTGCAGCACGTCGAGGCGGCCGTTGATCGCCTGCAGTTCGGCAAAGACATCATCCAATGACGGCATGGTATCACCTTTGAAATAAACGAGACTATTCGGACTTCACGGGATCTTCCTCCCGGCCCCGCCCGGGATCGCGCCGTTCCATGCGGAGCTTCGCGGTCGAGGCGACCGCGGGGGCGCGCGCGCCGGGGACGAGGGCGCGCCGCTCGGCGGCATGGGCGAGCTCGACGTCGACCGACACGACGTCGCGCAGGTCGAAGGGCGAGGTGGTGAGCCCGAGCCCCGGGCCCGGCACCATGCGCTGCTGGATCGCCGGCGTGTCGATCCGGAGCTCGATCTCGCCGCCCGGCGGCACGCGCTCGAGCTTCGGCTCGGTCAGCCGCAGGATCGGCTCGCCGGGGCCGCGGGCAGCGGCGGCGCGGTCGCGCAGGCGCAGGCGCAGGGTGCGGGTCGCGTCGTCGAACTCGATGCCGCGGATCTCGCCGATCACGTACTGCGGCTCGGCGGTGTCGTTGCGGACGCGGACGGCGAGCTCGACCCAGGGCTGGCGCGATCCGTCCTTGGGGCTGGGCGGGGCCAGCCATTCGCGGGCGATCTCGATGCCCACCACCTCGACAGCATCGGCCATGGCTCAATCCTCGCTCTGAGATGCGGTGAAGCCCGTGCGGGCGAGCGCGGCGGCGAGGCGCCGCTCGTCGTCGGGCGAGGAGCCGGCCGCCGCGGCCAGCAGCCGCCCGGCGACCCGCGACCGCACCCCCGGGGCGCGGAAGATGCTGGCGCCGAGCCGGGCGAGCTCGGCCTCGAGGACGGCGGTCGGCAGGTCGAAGACCTGCGGCGGGATCGGCACCGAGGCGATCCAGGCCTCGACGTCGGCGGCGAGCGCGCGCTCGGCCGCCTCGCCGGGCTCGGGACCGGCCGCCGCCAGCCGCCAGTAGAGGGCGAGGACGCGCGACATCCAGGCGATGCCCGGCGCCGGCCCGGCCGAGAGCACGCGGTCGGCGACATAGGCGAAGATCGCGGCCGGCGTCGGGTCGGCGGGCGGCGCGGCGGTCGAGCGCGGTGGTCACCGCGCCCGGCACTCCGGCATA
>NZ_CALLYO010000322.1 GCF_937858865.1 uncultured Amaricoccus sp.
CGCACGTGAACGCGGCGCAATATGCGGAGAAGTATGCCGCCTCGATCGCGGACCCGGAGGCCTTCTGGGGGAAGGAGGGCAAGCGGCTGGACTGGCTGAAGCCCTACACGAAGGTGAAGCACACCTCGTTCGACCCGCACGACGTGTCGATCCGCTGGTTCGAGGACGGCGAGCTCAACGTCTCGGCCAACTGCATCGACCGGCACCTGGCGACGCGGGGAGACCAGACGGCGATCATCTGGGAGAGCGACGACCCCGGGGTCTCCGAGCGGATCAGCTACCGCCAGCTGCACGAGCGGGTGTCGAAGTTCGCCAACGTGCTGCGCGGGCTCGGGGTCAGGAAGGGCGACCGGGTGATCCTCTACCTGCCGATGATCCCGGAGGCGGCCTATGCCATGCTGGCCTGCGCCCGGATCGGGGCGGTGCATTCGGTGGTCTTCGCCGGCTTCTCGGCCGAGGCCTTGCGCTCGCGCATCGAGGACTGCGGGGCGAAGCTCCTCGTCACCGCCGACGAGGCGCCGCGCGGCGGGCGGCGCACGCCGCTCAAGGCCAATGCCGACAAGGCGCTCGCCGGGCTCGCCGGGGTGCGGCAGCTCGTCGTCCGGCGCACCGGCGGCGAGGTGCCCTGGGACGCCGAGCGCGACGTCTGGCTCGACGAGGAGATCGAGCATGTCTCGGCCCACTGCGAGCCGGTCGCCATGTCGGCCGAGGACCCGCTCTTCATCCTCTACACCAGCGGCTCGACCGGCCAGCCGAAGGGGGTGGTGCACACCTCGGGCGGCTATCTCCTCTACGTGGCGATGACGCACGAGCTCGTCTTCGACTACCACGAGGGCGACGTCTACTGGTGCACGGCGGACGTGGGCTGGGTGACCGGGCACAGCTACATCGTCTACGGGCCGCTCGCCAACGGCGCCGTCACGCTGATGTTCGAGGGCGTCCCCACCTGGCCCGACGCCGGCCGCTTCTGGCAGGTCTGCGCCAAGCACGAGGTCAACATCTTCTACACCGCGCCCACCGCGATCCGGGCGCTGATGGGCCAGGGGAAGGAGTGGGTCGAGAAGCACGATCTCTCCTCGCTCAGGATCCTCGGCTCGGTCGGCGAGCCGATCAACCCCGAGGCCTGGAACTGGTACGACGAGGTGGTGGGCAAGCACCGCTGCCCGATCGTCGACACCTGGTGGCAGACCGAGAACGGCGGCATCCTGATCTCGCCCTTGCCCGGGGCCATCGCCACCAAGCCGGGCTCGGCGACGAAGCCCTTCTTCGGGGTGCAGCCGGCGGTGCTCGACGCCACCACCGGGCAGGAGATCACCGAGACGGTGGCCGAGGGGGTGCTCTGCATCGCCGACAGCTGGCCGGCGCAGAGCCGCACGGTCTGGGGCGACCACCAGCGCTTCGTCGACACCTACTTCAGCCACTATCCCGGCTACTACTTCTCCGGCGACGGCTGCCGGCGCGACGCCGACGGCTACTACTGGGTGACCGGGCGGGTGGACGACGTGATCAACGTCTCCGGCCACCGCATGGGCACGGCCGAGGTCGAATCGGCGCTGGTCGCCCACGCCAAGGTCGCCGAGGCGGCGGTGGTCGGCTATCCGCACGCGATCAAGGGCCAGGGCATCTACGCCTATGTCACGCTGATGGCGGGCGAGGAATATACCGACGCGCTGAAGAAGGAGCTGGTCGCCTGGGTCCGCCAGGAGATCGGCCCGATCGCCAGCCCCGACCTCATCCAGTGGGCGCCGGGCCTGCCCAAGACCCGCTCCGGCAAGATCATGCGCCGCATCCTGCGCAAGATCGCCGAGAACGACTACGGCTCGCTCGGCGACACCTCCACCCTCGCCGACCCCGCCGTCGTCGACGA
>NZ_CALLYO010000323.1 GCF_937858865.1 uncultured Amaricoccus sp.
GCGGACTGGAATGCGGCCGGAAAGGGGCTGGAAAGCGGCCATACGATTTGCGGTCGTGACCAGAGGTTAATCAGGCGCTCGGGGCGGCGGAGGGCAGGCGCAGCCGGGCGGAGAGTTCCTCCCAGGCGCGGTTGATCTGGGCGAGGCGGGCGTTGCCGAGGTTCACCGTCTCGGGCGGCAGGCCGCGGGCGATCATCTTGTCCGGGTGGTGGGCGCGGACGAGCTCGCGCCAGCGGGCGCGGGCGGTGGCGAAGTCGGCGTCGCGCGGGAGGCCGAGGACGGCCCAGGGGTCCTGGCGGCGGCCCTCGAGGTGGCGGGCCTCGATGGCGTCGAAGGCGTCGGGCGCCACGCCGAAGCGGCGGGCGACCTCGTTCAGGAAGTCCTCCTCGCCCTCGTGGTAGCGGCCGTCGGCGAGGGCGACGTGGAAGAGGCCCTCGAGGATGTCCTCGAGCACGCGCGGCCGGCCGCGGAACATGGCGGCGATCTTCGTGGCGTAGGCCTCGAAGCCGGCGACGTCCTCGCGGGCGAGGTTGAAGACGCGGGCGGCCGCGGCCTCGTCCTTCTGGGCGATGTGGAAGACCTCGCGGAAGGCGGCGACCTCGGCGGGGCGGACGAGGCCGTCGGCCTTGGCCATCTTGGCGCCGAGGCTGAGGATGGCGATGGTGAAGGCGACGCTCTCCTCCGGCGGCCGCCGGCGCTCGAAGAGGGCGAGCAGGCTCTCGCCGCGGGCGACGATCGCCGAGATGGCGTCGGTGATGCGGGTCCAGATCGACATCGACGAGAGAGTAGCAGCGGGGCGGGAGGGGCACAAAAGCGAAAAGTGCCACGGGCGGGCCGGGGAGGTGCTTTTGTCCTGCGTTAACAGCGAGGTGGAGGATGCGCAGGGTATGCGCGATCCGGGGCGGGCTGCCTACTTGCCGAAGACGACGGTTCGGGTGCCGCAGAGCAGGACGCGGCGCTCGAGGTGGAGCTTGACGGCGCGGGCGAGGACGCGGGATTCGGTGTCGCGGCCGATGGCGACGAGGTCCTCGGCGGTGTCGGCGTGGCTGATGCGGGCGACGTCCTGCTCGATGATCGGGCCCTCGTCGAGGTCGCTCGTCACATAGTGGCTGGTGGCGCCGATGAGCTTCACGCCGCGCTGCCAGGCCTGCCGGTAGGGGTTCGCGCCCTTGAAGGCGGGCAGGAACGAGTGGTGGATGTTGATGGCGCGGCCGGAGAGGCGGCGCGAGAGGTCGTCGGAGAGGACCTGCATGTAGCGGGCGAGGACGACGAGATCGGCGCCGGTCTCCTCGACGAGGGCGAGGAGTGCGGCCTCCTGCTGCGGCTTGGTGTCGGGGGTCACCGGCAGGTGGACGAAGCGGATGCCCTCGGCCTCGGCGATGCGGCGGGCGTCGGCGTGGTTCGAGACGATGGCGGCCACCTCGGCGGAGAGCCAGCCGACGCGGATCTGGTAGAGCAGGTGCAGGAGCGCGTGGTCGAACCTCGAGACCATGGCGACGATGCGGGGCGGGCGCGCGGCGTCGGCGACCTGGAGGTCGAGGCCGAGCCTCTCGACGGTCGGGGCGAGGGCCTCTTCGACGGCCGGGACGGTCAGTCCCTCCGGGCCGAGGAAGGCGAGGCGCAGGAAGAAGCGGTCGGTCGGCCGGTCCCAGTGCTGGTTGGTCTCGGCGATGTTGCCGCCGAGGCCGGCGATGGCGGTGGCGACGCCGGCGATGATCCCCGGGCGCGGGGCGCTCGTCAGGGTGACGATGAAGGAGGTCTCGGGCACGTCAGCACTCCGGGAGGTTGACGGCGAGGCCGCCGGTCGAGGTTTCCTTGTACTTCACGCTCATGTCGCGGCCGGTCTGGCGCATGGTCTCGATGCAGG
>NZ_CALLYO010000324.1 GCF_937858865.1 uncultured Amaricoccus sp.
GAATGCCTCGGCCTCGTCGGCCACAACGGCGCCGGCAAGTCCACGCTGATGAACGTCCTCGCCGGCGTCCTCCCCCCCGACTCCGGCCGCATCGAGATCGCCGGCCAGGACCTGACCCATGGCTACTCCGTCCGCACCGCCCACGCCGCCGGCGTCCGCTGCGTCTTCCAGGAGCTCTCGCTCTGCCCCAACCTCTCGGTCGCCGAGAACGCCCGCATCATGCACCCCGCCCTGCGCGGCCCCGGCTGGCAGCGCCGCGCCGCCGAGCTCATCCGCCGCTCCCTCGACACCATCTTCCCCGGCAGCGGCATCAGCCCCGCCCGCGAGACGGGCTCCCTCTCGATCGCCCGCCGCCAGATGGTCGAGATCGCCCGCGCCTTCACCGTCACCGACACGCCCGCCCGCCTCGTCATCCTCGACGAGCCGACCTCCTCGCTCGACAGCGTGCTCGCCGCCCAGCTCCTCGCCCACGTCCGCCGCTTCACCGCCGAGGGCGGCAGCGTCGTCCTCATCTCGCACCTCCTCGGCGAGATCCTCGCCACCGCCGACCGCATCGCCGTCATGCGCGACGGCGGCGTCACCGCCCTCGACGCCGCCACCGCCTTCGACCGCGGCTCCCTCGTCCGCGCCATGGGCAGCGTCGTCCCCCGCGGCGCCGACGAGACCCGCGCCGCCGTCCGCACCGCGACCTCCACCCCGGTCGTCCGCGCCCGCCCGACCCCCGCCTCCATCGAGCTCGTCGCCCACCCCGGCGAGGTCGTCGGCCTCGGCGGCCTCTCCGGCCACGGCCAGACCGAGCTCCTCGTCCGCGTCTTCGACCACGCCCCCGGCACCGAGGTCGCCGGCCCCGTCGCTCTGGTCGCCGGCGACCGCGTCACCGACGGCGTCTTCCCGCTCTGGTCGATCGCCGCCAACATCTCGATCGCCTCCCTCCGCCGTTTCCGGAAAGGCCCGCTCCTCGACCCCAAGGCCGAGCGCGCCTTCGCCGAGGACTGGCGCGCCAGGATCGGCATCCGCACCCCCGACATCGGAAACCCGATCCTCTCGCTCTCCGGCGGCAACCAGCAGAAGGCGCTCTTCGCCCGCGCCCTCGGCACCGACGCCATGATCGTCGTCATGGACGACCCGATGCGCGGCGTCGACGTCGGCACCAAGCAGGAGGTCTACGGCATGATCCGCGAGGAGGCGGCCCGCGGCCGAACCTTCCTCTGGTACACGACCGAGATGGACGAGCTCGCCAAGTGCGACCACGTCTACGTCTTCCGCGAGGGCGCCATCGTCGCCGACCTCCCCCGCGCCGAGATGACCGAGGAGAAGGTCATCCACGCCTCCTTCCGGGCCGACGCATGAACCCGCAGCTTCTCCGCAGCATCCTCCCCGCCGCCTCGCTCGCGGCGCTGCTCGTCGCCATCTTCTGGCTGCAGCCGCGCACCATGAGCTACTTCGGCCTCAACCTCCTGCTCAACCTCGCCGTCCCCATCGCGCTCGCCACCGTGGCGCAGATGTTCCTCCTCTGCGTCAACGACCTCGACCTCTCGATCGGCGCCTTCGTCAGCCTCGTCGCCTGCATCGCCGCCACCTGGCTGAACGACACGCCCCTCCTCGGCATCGCCGCCCTCGCCGCGCTCGTCGCCGCCTACGCCGGCATGGGCGCCCTCATCGAGCTCCGCCAGCTCCCCTCCATCGTCGTCACCCTCGGCATGTCCTTCGTCTGGCTCGGCCTCGCCGTCATGGTCCTCCCCACCCCCGGCGGCAAGGCCCCCGACTGGATCCGCACCCTGATGACGCTGAAGCCGGCCTTCGTCCCCTTCCCGATCATCGCCTCGATCCTCATCGCGCTGGTCGTCCACTTCGGCCTGATGCGCTCCTCCTACGGCGCCGTCCTGCGCGGCGCCGGCGGCAACCCCCGCTCGGTCGCCCGCGCCGGCTGGTCGATGCTGCGCGTCAAGGTCACCATGTTCGCCCTCGCCGGCCTCTTCGGCGTCCTCTCCGGCATCGCGCTGATCGGCCTCACCACCTCGGCCGACGCCAACATCGCGCTCCGCTACACGCTCCTCTCCATCGCCGGCGTCATCCTCGGCGGCGGCGAGTTCGTCGGCGGCCGCGTCTCCCCGATCGGCGCCGTCATCGGCGCCATGACGCTCACCCTCGCCGGCTCCTTCCTCTCCTTCCTCCGCCTCAACCCCGACTGGCAGATCGGCGCCCAGGGCGCGATCCTCATCATCGTCCTCGCGCTCCGCGTCCTCATCTCCCGCGCCGAGGCGAAAGCATGACCGCCCTCCTCCGCCAGCCCTGGATCTGGTCCTGGCTCGCCGCCCTCGCCGTCTGGCTCGGCATCGTCGGCTTCACCGGCGGCCAGGGCGGCATGGGCGTCATCACCGCCGCCCTCACCTTCGCCGCCTTCTACGTGCTGGTCGCCCTGGGCCAGATGTTCGTCGTCACCCTCGGCCCCGGCAACGTCGACCTCTCGATCCCGGCCTGCATGACCCTCGCCGCCACCGTCGCCATGAAGCTGATGGCCGAGGCCAACCACCTCATCCTCCTCGGCCTCGCCGCCGCCATCCTCGTCGGCCTCGCCGTCGGCGCCGTCAACTACGCCCTCATCCGCCTCCTCAGCATCCCGCCGATCATCGCCACCCTCTCCTCGAGCTTCCTCTTCCAGTCCGCGGCGATCTGGTACAACCGCGGCCTGCGCATCAAGCCGCCGCGCGCCCTCGCCGACTTCTCGACCGGCATGGCCTTCGGCATCCCCTCCCTCGCCGTCGTCGTCCTCGCCGTCTCCCTCCTCCTCCACCTCGTCCTCACCCGCACCATCTACGGCCGCCGCGTGCTCGCCATCGGCCAGAACCCCCGCGCCGCCAAGCTCGCCGGCGTCCCCGTCGAGCGTATCCGCGCCCTGACCTACGTGATGTGCGGCCTCCTCGCCGGCCTCGCCGGCTTCCTCGTCGCCGCCTTCTCCGGCGGCGCCGCCCTCAACATGGGCGCCGAATACCTGCTCTCCTCGATCGCCGTCGTGGTGATCGGCGGCACCTCGGTCAACGGCGGCTTCGCCAACGTCCCCGGCCTCTGGGGCGCCGCCCTCTTCCTCTTCCTGCTCACGACGATGCTCAACACCTTCGGCCTCGGCGCCGACCTCCGCCTCATCCTGACCGGCCTCGTCATCATCGCCGTCATCGTCGCCGCCAGCGGCCGCCGAACCGCGCCATAGCCAAGGCATCGCGCCGGCGGGTGTGCATTGCGCGGGAACGTGCGCCGCCCGAGGGTCGTCGCTTCCGCCCGAAGTGGTGCTGGCCATGCACTCGGAGCTTGACTGCCACACAGAATGACACCACATCCTGCCATATGAAGTGGAGTGTGACGATGCACATAGAAGCCTTTGCCGAAGGCGGCCTCTTCGCCCCCGCCCGCATTGCCGAGGTCCTGCGGACCACGAAGGACGAGGTCGCGCGCACCGTCGGCCTCGGCCGTGATGCGCTGATCCGGGCCGATCGGGTGCAGAGTCCCAAGACGCAGAAGCGACTGCGCGAAATGGTCGAGATCCTGAACCGGGTCGAACCCCGCTTCGGCTCTGCCCTGATCGCCTATGCCTGGTATCGGTCGGAGCCCCTCGCGGGCTTTGCCGGCCTGACCCCGATGCAGCTCGTCCGCGACGGCCGGGCAGCCGACGTGATGGACTATATCGACGCCGTCGATGCCGGCGTGCATGCCTGACCCGGGGCATGCGCTACCGCGGCCTCCTCTACCGTGCCCTGAACCCGATCCATGCTCGTGACCGCCTGTCGGGCGAAGGGGCGCGCAGGCATGGCGGGCGTTTCAACCCCAAGGGGATGCCCGCGCTCTACACCGCCCAGTCCGTGATGACGGCGATCCGCGAGGCCAACCAGATCGGCACCCTGCAACCGACGACCCTGGTCGCCTACGCGGCAGACATCGGCCCGATCTTCGACGGAACAGACTCCGCAGCCCTGGCCGCGCAAGGACTGAACCGGGCGGACCTCGCCGCCGACGACTGGCGCGTGAGGATGCTGGCCGGCGGCAAGGCGCCGACCCAGGAACTGGCGGAACGGCTGAAGGCTTCGGGCTTTGCCGGGATGCAGGTGCGGTCCTTTGCCAAGGGGGCAACGGATGCCGACCTGAATCTCGTCCTGTGGGTATGGGGTCCGGATGCGCCGACGAA
>NZ_CALLYO010000325.1 GCF_937858865.1 uncultured Amaricoccus sp.
CCCAGTAGCCGAGATAGACGTGCGGCAGGCCCGACTCGGCGGCGATCGCGACGTGGTCGAGGATGATGTAGCTGCCGAGGCTCTCGCGGGCGAGGTCGGGCTCGAAGAAGGAATAGACCATCGACACCCCGTCCGAGAGGATGTCGGTCAGGCAGACGGCGACGAGGTCCCGCGCCGCGGACCCGTCCCGCCGGGCGTAGTATTCGATCACCCGGCTGCGGACCGGGCTCTCCTCGATCATCGCCGCGAATTCGCCCATGTCCATGTCGGCCATGCCGCCGGTGGCGTGGCGGGCGTCGAGGTAGCGGCGGAACAGGTGATACTGCGCCTCGGTCGCCCAGGGGCTGCGCGCGACCCGCTCGAGATGCGCGTTGCGGTTCATCACCCGGCGCTGGCTGCGCGAGGGCGCGAAATCGCGCACCACGATCCGCGCCGACAGGCAGGCGGCGCAGCCGGCGCAGGAGGGGCGGTAGAGCACGTTCTGCGAGCGGCGGAAGCCCTGGTGCGACAGCACGTCGTTGAGGTGCCGCGCCCCGTCGCCCTGCAGCGCCGTGAAGAGCTTGCGCTCGACCTTGCCGGGCAGGTAGGGGCACGGTTGCGGCGCCGTCACGTAGAACTGATGTGACTGCGGCAGCGTATGGCGCATGTCCGGACCCTGCGGCCTCCTCCCCCATCGTCATGGGAGCGTAGCAACAGCGCCCGCCGGCGGGCAACATGATTCTCCGCGCGCGGTGAACGGGTGCGGATCAGCTGTCCGCCGGCCGGTTGATCGCCGTTGTGCCGAGGATGATGTCGGCGATGCTCTGCCGGTAGCGCGTGCCGGCGATGGTCAGGCAGCTCACCAGCTGCAGCGGCAGGAAGCCGATGCAGATCATGTAGATCACCGTGTGCAGGAAGGCGGTCGCCGCGTCGAACCGCTCGCCGTTGCCGCGGCGGAACTCGATCCCGGTGAAGCGCATCCCGAGCGTCGCAGACGCCGGTCCGGCGAGGAGCGCCGTCCGGTAGAGAAAGCCGGTGGCGGCGATGATGAAGCCGAAGAGTGCGAAGCCGAATCCGAGCGTCAGGAGCCCGAAGACGAGGGCGAGCGGCACGCCGGCGAGCAGGATGATCGCCACGTCGATCAGCCAGGCCAGGAGGCGGCGCCCCGGCAGGCCGGCATAGAAGCGGCGGTCGAGCTCGGGATCGGGCAGGCCGGCGAGCGGGCCGGAATGGGCATAGGCGGACATCGGCACTCCTGGTCGAGGGTCGCCCTCGAGATGGGGGCGCCGGTCCCGGGGCGCAAGGCTCGTCAGCCGAGGAGCTCGGGGCCGCCGCAGATCCTCGGGTCGGGCGGGGCGGCGGCCTTGCCGGGATAGTCGAGGCGCGCCAGCACCGACTGCATCGCCGCGAGGCGGCCGCGGCGCTTGTCCTCGAACCAGACGACGGTCCAGGGCGCGGCGGTGCGGTGGCTGCGCTCGAAGGTCTCGCGGATGGCAGCGCTGTAGTCGTCCCAGCGCGAGAGCCCCTCGATGTCGGTCTCGCTGAGCTTCCACTGCTTCAGCGGGTCGTTCTGGCGCTGGAGGAACTGGCGGATCTGCTCGGCGCGGCCGATGGCGAGCCAGAGCTTGATGAGGATGATGCCGTCCCGCACCAGCATGTCCTCGAACTCGGGGAGCTGGGCGAAGAAGCGGTCGCGCTCCTCCCGGGTGCACCAGCCGAAGACATGCTCGACGACGGCGCGGTTGTACCAGGAGCGGTCGAAGAACAGGATCTCGCCGGTCGTCGGCAGATGCGCGACGTAGCGCTGGAAGTACCACTGCCCGCGCTCGAGGTCGGAGGGGACGCCGAGGGCCACCGACCGGGCATGGCGCGGGTTGAGGTTCTCGCGGAAGGCGTGGACGGTGCCGCCCTTGCCGGCGGCGTCGCGTCCCTCGAAGAGGATGACGATCCGCTGGCCGCTGTCCCGCGCCCATTGCTGCAGCTTGACGAGTTCGAGCTGGCAGGCGTGGTAGGCCCGCGCGTAATCGTCCCCGTCGAGCCGCTTGGCGTAGGGATAGCGCGGGTCGAGGATGTCGTCCTTGTCGGCCCGCTCGAGCGCCGCGCGGATCTCCTTCGGCGCCTTCTTCTTCAGGTAGCGGTCGACGGCACCGTCGAACGGCTTCCCGGCCTCCTTTTCAGCCATCGGCGCCTCCCTACCCGGCGGGCCGACTATGGCCCGCCCCTGCCCTGTCCGCAATGTGCCCGCGGCGGGCCTTGGCGGGGCCTTGTCCCCGGCGGCGCGGCGCGCGAGAGTGCGGGACGAGCGCCGGAGGCATCCCGCCGCCGGCGGGAGCGGGCGCGGGGGGAGATCATGCGGGAGATCGGCCACTTCATCGACGGCAGGCAGGTGCCGGGCAGGTCCGGGCGCCGGGCGGAGGTCTACAACCCGGCCACCGGCGAGGTGCAGGCCGAGGTCGCGCTCGCCTCGGCGGCCGAGCTCGCCGCCGCCGTCGAGGGCGCCAAGGCCGCGCAGCCGAAATGGGCGGCGACCAACCCGCAGCGCCGCGCCCGCGTCATGATGCGCTTCGTCGCGCTGCTCAACCGCGACATGGACAAGCTCGCCGAGGCGCTCTCGCGCGAGCATGGCAAGACCCTGCCCGACGCCAGGGGCGACGTCGTCCGCGGCCTCGAGGTCGCCGAGTTCTGCGTCGGCGCCCCGCACCTGCTCAAGGGCGAGTTCACCGACGGCGCCGGCCCCGGCATCGACATGTACTCGATGCGCCAGCCGCTCGGCGTCGTCGCCGGGATCACGCCGTTCAACTTCCCGGCGATGATCCCGATGTGGAAGATGTGCCCGGCGCTCGCCTGCGGCAACGCCTTCATCCTCAAGCCCTCCGAGCGCGATCCCTCGGTGCCGATGATGCTCGCCGAGCTGATGCAGGAGGCCGGCCTCCCCGACGGCGTCCTGCAGGTGGTGAACGGCGACAAGGAGGCGGTCGACGCCATCCTCGACCATCCCGACATCGCCGCCGTCGGCTTCGTCGGCTCGACCCCGATCGCCGAATACATCTACGCCCGCGCCACCCAGCACGGAAAGCGCGCGCAATGCTTCGGCGGCGCCAAGAACCACATGATCGTCATGCCCGACGCCGACCTCGACCAGGCGGTCGACGCCCTCGTCGGCGCCGGCTACGGCGCCGCCGGCGAGCGCTGCATGGCGATCTCCGTCGCCGTCCCCGTCGGCGAGGCCACCGCCGACGCGCTGATCGAGCGGCTGATCCCGCGGGTCGAGTCGCTGAAGATCGGCCCCTATACCGCCGGCGACGACGTGGACTTCGGCCCGGTCGTCACCCGCGCCGCCCAGGGCCGCATCCTCGGCCTCGTCGACCGCGGCGTCGAACAGGGCGCCGAGCTCCGCGTGGACGGCCGCGGCTTCCGGATGCAGGGCTATGAGAACGGCTTCTTCGTCGGCGCCTGCCTCTTCGACCGGGTGACGCCGGAGATGGACATCTACCGCGAGGAGATCTTCGGCCCGGTCCTCTCCGCCGTCCGCGCCCATTCCTACGACGAGGCGCTCGATCTGACCATGAAGAACCCCTACGGCAACGGCACGGCGATCTTCACCCGCGACGGCGACACCGCGCGCGACTTCGCGAGCCGGGTCAACGTCGGCATGATCGGGGTCAACGTGCCGATCCCGGTGCCCCTCGCCTACCATACCTTCGGCGGCTGGAAGAAATCCGGCTTCGGCGACCTCAACCAGCATGGGCCCGACGCCTTCCGCTTCTACACCCGCACCAAGACCGTCACCTCCCGCTGGCCGTCCGGCATCAAGGAAGGGGCCGCCTTCGCGATCCCGACCATGGAATAGCCGCCGCGATGGCCGCCTCGCCCTGGCCCGACGGCCGCCTGATCGAGCTCCTCGGGGTCGCCCACCCGATCGTGCAGGCGCCGATGAAGGGCACCTCGACGCCCGAGCTCGCCGCCGCCGTCAGCGAGGCCGGCGGCCTCGGCTCGCTCGGCTGCGCCGGCCTCGACGGCGCGGCCGTCGGCGCCCTCGTCCGCGAGATGCGCGGCCGCACCCGCGGGCCCTTCAACCTCAACTTCTTCGCCCACGGCGCGGTCGCGCCCGATCCCGCCGCCATCGCCTGCGCCCGCGCGCGCCTCGCCCCCTTCTACCTCGAGAAGGGCCTCGGCGCGCCGCCCGACCGGGTCGACGCCGCGCCCGCCGCCTTCGGCGAGGACCAGCTCGCGGCGCTCCTCGCCGACCCGCCGCCGGTCGTCAGCTTCCACTTCGGCGTGCCCCCCGGCGATGCCGTCGCCCGGCTCCGCGCCGCCGGCGCCCGCGTCCTCTCCACCGCCACCACCGTCGCCGAGGCGCGCGCCCTCGAGAGCGCCGGGGTCGACGCCGTGATCGCCCAGGGCTGGGAGGCGGGCGGCCACCGCGGCGCCTTCCCGGTCACCGCCGACGATGCCGGCGTCGGCACGCTCGCCCTCGTGCCGCAGGTCGCCGACGCCGTCTCGGTGCCGGTCATCGCCGCCGGCGGCATCGGCGACGGCCGCGGCGTCGCCGCCGCCTTCGCCCTCGGGGCGGCCGGGGTGCAGCTCGGCACCGCCTTCATCCGCTGCCCGGAATCGTCCGCCCGGCCCGCGCACCGCGCGGCGGTCGAGGCCGGCCGCGACGATTCGACCCGCCTCAGCCGCGCCGTCTCCGGCCGCCCGGCGCGCGCGCACCGCAACCGCTACGTCGACGCCATGGCCGCCGAGACCGGCGCGCTGCCGGAGTATCCGCTCATGTACCCCTTCGCCGCCCCGCTCGCCGCCGACGGCGACCCCGACTTCCAGTTCCTCCTCTACGGCCAGGCCGCCGCCCTCACCCGCGCCGAGCCGGCCGCGGCGGTGATCGCCCGCCTCGTCGCCGAGGCCGGCGCCGTCCTCGCCCGCCTGCGGGGAAAGGAGCAGCCGTGACCGACGAGATCCGGACCCGCGTCGAAGGCCGCGCCGGCCGCATCACCCTGACCCGGCCGCAGGCGCTCAACGCCCTCAGCCTCGGCATGGTGCGCGCCATCGACGAGGCCCTGAAGGCCTGGGCCGACGACCCGGCCGTCGCCCTCGTCCTCATCGACGCCGAGGGCCCGCGCGCCTTCTGCGCCGGCGGCGACATCGCCGACGTCTACCGCTCCGGCCGCCGCGGCGACTTCGACCACGGCCGCCGCTTCTGGGCCGACGAGTACCGGATGAACGCCCGCATCGCCGGCTACGGCAAGCCCTACGTGGCGCTGATGCAGGGCTACGTCATGGGCGGCGGCGTCGGCGT
>NZ_CALLYO010000326.1 GCF_937858865.1 uncultured Amaricoccus sp.
GCGGCTTGGCGGTCAGGCGGGTGAGGAGGCTCCCCTGGGCTAAGGTCGCCGCCGGCGTGGCGCGCCGCTCCACCTCGGGCGGGAAGCCGCCGGCGTAGCGCGCCCCGCGCGCGTCGGTCGCGAGCCGCACCCGCCAGCCGCGCGCCAGCATCTCCTCGGCCAGCGCCTGCGCCGGGAACATGTGCCCGCCGGTCCCGCCGGCGGCGATGACGAGCAGCGGCGCGCTCAGCGGGCGACTCCGAGGATGTCGTCGAGCTCGTGCTGCGGCCGCTTGCGGGTCATCGCCAGCAGCACCCCGAGCCCGAGGCCCGCCGCGATCAGCGAGGAGCCGCCGTAGGAGATGAGCGGCAGCGTCATCCCCTTGGCCGGCAGCAGCCGCACCGCGACGCCGATGTTGATCATCGCCTGCATGCCGAGGAGCACCGCGAGCCCGGTCCCGGCGAGCCGGATGAAGGGGTCGCGCTCGCGGACGAGGCGGAGCATCGAGCGGACGACGATCGTCGCGTAGAGCAGCATGATCGCGACGCAGAGGATGAGGCCGAACTCCTCGGCGGCGACCGCGATGATGAAGTCGGTGTGCGCGTCGGGCAGCGTCCATTTCACGCTGCCGTTGCCCATGCCGACGCCGAGGAAGCCGCCCTCCTGGATGGCGTTGGTGGCATAGCCGATCTGGGTCAGCGGATCGACCTCGGCCGACAGGAAGCCGTCGATGCGCCGCGCCACATGCTCGGAATTCTCGTAGGCGAACCAGCCGGCGCCGAGCACCCCCGCCCCGACCGTCGCGAGGAGGAGGACCGGTGCCCCGGCCGCGAAGTACATGAGCCCCCAGGTCGCGATGATGAGGCCCGCCTGGCCGAAGTCCGGCTGGAGCGCGAGGACGGCGGCCAGGGCCACGGCGACGACGAAGGACATCGACTTGCCGGGCGGCCCCTTGATGTCGTAGCTCGCCGCCATCAGCCAGGCGGCGAAGATGGCGAAGCTCGGCTTGAGGAACTCGGCCGGCTGCACCGAGATCACCCGCAGCGAGTACCAGCGCACCGCCCCCTTGCCGAAGTCGGTGCCGAAGACCGGCAGCAGCGCGAGCGCGACCACCGAGACGCCGAAGGCCAGCACCCCGGCCCGGCGCAGGCGCAGCGGCGACATCATCGAGACGACGAGCAGGAGCAGCAGCGAGAAGACGCCGAAGGCGGCCTGCCGCCAGACGTAGTGGAACGGATCGAGCCCGTTCCTGACCGCGAGCGGCGGCGAGGCCGCGAGGCCGAGCAGCGAGCCGATCAGGAAGAGGCCGACGATCGCGGCCAGCGACCAGCGGTCGACGGTCCGCCACCATTCGGGAAGGATGGGCTCGCCCGGCTTCGCCGGTGCGGCGCCATGGACCATCTCGGTCATCGCCAACTGCCCTTCATCTGCCTGTCCGCCCTCCGCCCGGAGTTGCCCCCCGGTGCGCGGTCGCCTCGCGCGCAACTCTAGCGATAACGGACCTTCAACGCCAGCCCCGCGATGACCGCGCCACCCGCCGGCCGGTTGTCCGCCGCCTTGTCCATCGCCGGGCGGACGCCCGCGCCGCGGAATCGCCCCCGCGGACGGATTCCGCCTTGACGCAGGCCGCTTTCCCCGCGGAAGAGGAAGCAGGTCACCAACGAGACAATATCGGGAGGAACACCATGCTCAGAACCGTCGCGCTCGCCGCGTTCGCCACCGCGGCGCTCGCGTCCACCAGCATCGCCGCGCTCGCGCAGGAGAAGCTGAGCTGGGCGCACGTCTACGAGACCAGCGAGCCCTTCCACACCGAGTCGGTCTGGGCCGCCGAGCAGATCAAGGAGCGCACCGACGGCCGCTACGAGATCACCGTCTATCCGGCCTCCCAGCTCGGCAAGGAGGCCGACATCAACCAGGGCCTGACCCTCGGCACCGTCGACATCATCATCTCCGGCTCCTCCTTCGCCGCCCGCGAGTTCGCGCCGATCGGCGTCACCTACTATCCCTACATCTTCCGCGATGCCGACCACCTGCTCGCCTACACCAGGAGCGACGTCTACAAGGAGCTGACCGCCGGCTACGAGGAGGCCTCCGGCCACCATATCACCGCGACGACCTACTACGGCACGCGCCACACCACCGCGAACAAGGAGATCACCCAGTGCTCCGACCTCGACGGCGTCAAGATGCGCGTCCCCGACGTGCCGGCCTACCTCGCGATGCCGCAGGCCTGCGGCGCCAACACCGCGCCCATCGCCTTCGCCGAGGTCTACCTCGCGCTGCAGAACGGCACCGTCGACGCGCAGGAGAACCCGCTCACCACCATCGAGGCGAAGAAGTTCTACGAGGTGCAGACCAACATCGCCCTGACCGGCCACATCGTCGACCACCTCAACACCATCGTCTCCAAGTCCCGCTGGGCCTCGCTCTCCGACGAGGACAAGGCGATCTTCACCGAGGTGATGCAGGAGGCCGCCGAACGCGCCACCCAGCAGATCGTCGCGCGCGAGGCCGAGCTGGTCGAGGAGTTCAAGGCCAAGGGCATCAACGTCACCGAGGTCGACAAGGCGACCTTCGAGGAGGCCGTGCTCGAGAAGAAGCCGGTCGAGAGCCTCGGCTACCGCCAGGCCGACTGGGAAGCCATCAAGGCGATCCAGCCGGGCTCCTGATCCCGGCGGCAAATATCTCCGGGGGGCGCGGCGCCCCCCGTTCCCTGGAGGACAGGCATGAGCGAGCCGGAACAGCACAGCCCGATCACCGCCGAGGAACTCGCCCAGGCCTTCGAGGAGGAGGAGGCGCCGGCCGACCTCTCGCCCTACTCGGTCGAGGACTGGGTGACGATGGCGGTCTTCTGGGCGATGTCGGTCTGCGTCTTCCTGCAGTTCTTCACCCGCTACGTCCTGAACGACAGCTACGCCTGGACCGAGGAGATCGCCATCAACTGCCTGGTGGTCACCGTCTTCCTCGGCTCGGTCTGGTGCGTGCGCATGTCGCGGCACATCCAGGTCGACATCCTCTACCGCTGGCTCTCGCCGCGGCCGGCGCGCGTCCTCTCGACCGTCGTCGACCTCATCCGCATCGTCTTCTTCGTCTATGCCTGCTGGCTGCTCTGGCGCTACGTCCACCTCGTGCACCGGGAGCGGATGGTGACCGTCGACCTGCCGCGCTGGCTCCTCTATTACGCGGTCCTCGCCGCCTGGGTGCTGATGCTGCTGCGCTCGATCCAGGTCGCCGTCGCCAACTGGCGCCGCGGCTACTCGGTGCTCGAGCGCCCCGAGGCCTTCGACGGGCTGACGGGCTGACCCATGACCCTCCTGATCGGTTCCTTCCTCGGCCTGATGCTGATCGGTCTGCCGGTCGCCATCGCGATGTTCGTGGCGTCCGCCCTCTACCTCCTCTTCTACGGGGTCGCTCCCGACATCATCATGGCGCAGCGGATGATCGCCGGAATCGAGAGCTTCCCGCTCCTCGCCGTGCCCTTCTTCATCCTCGCCGGCAACCTGATGAACATCGCCGGCGTCACCGGGCGCATCTACTCCTTCGCCGTCGCGCTCGTCGGCTGGATGAAGGGCGGCCTCGCCCAGGTGAACATCATCGGGTCGGTCGTCTTCGCCGGCATGTCGGGCACCGCGCTCGCCGACGCCGCCGGCATCGGCACGATCGAAATCAAGGCGATGAAGGACCACGGCTACCCGGTCGAGGCCGCGGTCGGCGTCACCGCCGCCTCCTCCACCCTGGGGCCGATCTTCCCGCCGTCGCTGCCCTTCGTGATCTACGGCATGATGGCGAACGTCTCGATCGGCGCGCTCTTCATGGCGGGCATCCTGCCCGGCGTCGTCATGACCATCCTGATGATGGTCACCGTCGCCGTCTTCGCCGCCCGTCGCGGCTGGGGCTCGGACGCGCCCTTCGACGTCCGCCGGCTGGCCGAGGCCGCGCTCGAGATCGTCATCGTCTCCTGCTTCCCGGTCCTCATCTACTTCCTGGTGCTCGCCGGCCTGTCGATCAACGTCTCGGTGCTGATCGCGCTCGTGCTGCTGGTGGCGCTCGACTGGTATTTCGACTGGTCGGCGGTGATGGCGCTGATGACCCCGATCATCCTGATCGGCGGCATGACCATGGGCTGGTTCACCCCCACCGAGGCCGCCGTCGCCGCGGTGATCTGGTCGCTCTTCCTCGGGCTCGTGCGCTACCGCACCATGACGCTCAGGACGCTCGCCAAGGCGAGCTTCGACACCATCGAGACCACGGCTTCGGTCCTCTTCATCGTCACCGCCGCATCGGTCTTCGCCTGGCTCCTCACCGTCAGCCAGGCGGCGCAGCTCGCCTCCGACTCGATCCTGTCGCTGACGCAGAACAAGTGGGTGTTCCTCATCCTGCTCAACCTCGTCCTGCTGATCATCGGCTGCTTCCTCGACACCATCGCCGCCATCACCATCGTCGTGCCGATCATGCTGCCGATCGCGCAGAGCTATGGCGTCGACCCCATCCACTTCGGGTTGATCCTGACGCTGAACCTGATGATCGGCCTGCTGACCCCGCCGGTCGGCGTGGTGCTCTTCGTGCTCTCGCGCATCTCGAAGCTCTCGATCGAGCGGACGACCCTGGCCATCCTTCCCTGGATGATCCCGCTCTTCGCCGCGCTCATCATCATCACCTTCATCCCGGCGGTCACCCTGTGGCTGCCGATCCAGATGGGACTGCTCCAGCCATGACCAGCGCGCTCGCCGCCACCCTCTACGGCCCCGAGGACCTGCGGCTCGTCGACCGTCCGCTCGAGGCCCTCGCCCCCGGCCTCGTCAGGGTGCGCTTCGCCGCCGGCGGCATCTGCGGCTCGGACATGCACTATTTCCGCCACGCCCGCACCGGCGACTTCGTCGTCACGGCGCCCCTCGTCCTCGGCCACGAGATCGCCGCCGTCGTCGAGGCGGTCGGCGAGGGGGTGAGCGGCCTCGCCCCCGGCACCCGCGTCGCGGTCAACCCCTTCCGCCCCTGCGGCAGCTGCCCGCGCTGCGCCGAGGGCCGGGCGAACCTCTGCGAGAACGTCTTCTTCATGGGCTCGGCCTCGAAGACCCCGCACATGCAGGGCGGCTTCGCCGCGCTCTTCGACACCACCCCCGGCCAGTGCGTGCCCGTCCCCGACCACGTCCCGCTCGAGGCCGCCGCCCTCGCCGAGCCGCTCGCCGTCTGCCTGCACGCCGTCGCCCGCGGCGAGGTCGCCGGCCGCAGCGTCGCGGTCATCGGCGCCGGCCCGATCGGGCTCCTCACCTTCCTCGCCGCCCGGCTGAAGGGCGCGGCGCGGGTCACCGTCGTCGACGTCGCCGCCGCGCCCCTGCGCTTCGCCTCCGACCTCCGCGCCGACGCCGTCGTCGATCTCTCCGCCGACGCGGACGGCCTCTCGCGCCTGCCCGCGCCCGACGTCGTCTTCGAGGTCTCCGGCACCGCCGCCGGCCTCGCCTCGGCGATCGCCGCCGCCCGCCGGGGCGGCGTGGTGGTGCAGGTCGGCAATTTGCCCGGCGGGCCGCTCGCGGTGCCGCTCAACCCGGTGATGGCCAAGGAGCTCGACCTGCGCGGCTCCTTCCGCTTCGACGCCGAGTTCGCCGAGGCGGTCGCGCTCATCTCCGCCGGCAAGGTCGACGTCCTCGCCCTCGTCACCGCCCGCCGCCCGCTCGCCGACGCCGTCGCCGCCTTCCGCCTCGCCCTCGACCGCAGCCAGAGCGTCAAGGTCCTGCTGACCGCCTGAGGCCCGTTAACGAAGCTTGCCATCCGGTTAAGCGCGACCCGGATAATCCAGCAAAAACAACGATGCACCCGGGTGGGCACGCGTGCCCACCCCGTGCCCCGGGCACGCCTCAGGCGCCCGGCCCGTCCGGCGCCACCGACTGCGCGATCAGCCAGTCCACCACCTCGATCTGCGCCTCGTGGTCGCCGGTCCCCCGCTCCAGCGCGGCGTGATAGACCCGCAGCTGCTGGTCCGCGCTCGTCCCCCGCCGCGCCATCACCCGGGCATGCTCGACCTCCGCCACGCACCCGAGCCCCTCGGCATGCGGCCGCAGCAGCTCGACCAGCTCGTCGACCAGCTCGGCGAAGGGCACCACCACCCGCTTGCCGAAGTCCGCCATCTCCGCCTCGACCCCATAGCGCTGCGCCCGCCACTTGTTCTCGAGGATCAGCAGCTGCCGATAGTGCCGCCAGCGCAGGTTGCTGTTCTTCAGGTGTGCCAGGAACGACAGGATCGCCTGATAGAGCGCCGCGACCGTCAACCCATCCTCCGCCCAGGTGCAGATGTCGCAGATGCGGATCTCGAGCGTCGGATGCTTCGCACTGGGGCGCAGATCCCACCAGATCTTCGACGGATCCGTCACCATCCCCGTCTCCGCCAGCACCCCCAGCATCTCCTGCCAGTCGTTCCAGCTCTCGAAGATCTCCGGCAGCCCCGACCGCGGCAGATCGCCGATGATGATCGGCCGGAACGCCTTCAACCCCGTGTCATGCCCCTCCCAGAAGGGCGACGACGACGACAGCGCCAGGAGGTGCGGCATGAAGTAGCTGACCTGGCTCATCAGATCGACCCTGAGATCCGGATCCTCGATCCCGGCATGCACGTGCATCCCGCAGATCGCCATCCGCCGCGCCAGGCTCCGGTGCTCGGCCCCGAGGATGCGATATCGCTCCATGTCGACCGGCACCGCGTCGCTCCAGTGCGCCCAGGGGTGGGTCGAGGAGGCGATCATCCGCATCCCGAACTCCCGCGCCGTCTCCGCCACCGCCTGCCGCAGCTCGAGCAGCTCCGCCCGCGCCTCGCCGATCGTGGCGCAGACCCCGGTGCCGACCTCGACCTGGCTCTGCAGGAACTCGTGCGTCACCCGCTCGCCCAGCCGCTCCTTGCAGCGGGCCATGAACTCCGGCGGCTGGGTGTTGGCGAGCGCGCGCGTCTCGGGGTCGACGAGCAGATATTCCTCCTCGATCCCGATCGAGAACTTCGGTCCGTGGCTGGCCATCCCCTGTCCCTTCCGGATGCTTCCCGCCAGCGTCACGCATCCGCCCGGCCTGTCAAGCGGCGGCTTGACCCCGAAGCCTCCGCCGCCGAAACCGGGACGCGCATCGGAACGGCCGGGAGGAGCCATGCAGCCCCTGGGGATCGGAATCGTCGGCCTCGGCATGGTGGCCGACATCCACGCCCGCGCCCTCGCCGAGCTCGGGGGCGTCATCGAGGTCCGAGGCGTCTTCAGCCGCGACCCGGCCCGGCGCGCCGCCTTCGCCGCCCGCCACGGCCTCCCCGCCGCGCCCTCGCTCGAGGGGCTGCTCGCCGACCCGAAGCTCGAGGCGATCCTTCTCCTCACCCCGCCCGACGCCCGCCTCGCCATCGTCGAGGCCGCCGCCCGCGCCGGCAAGCACGTCCTGACCGAAAAGCCGCTCGAACGCACCACCGCGGCCGCCACGGAGATCGTCGAGCTCTGCGAGCGCGCCGGGGTGACCCTCGGCGTGGTCTTCCAGCACCGGATGCGCGCCGCCGCCCGCGCCCTCGCCGACCTCGTCCGCTCGGACGCGCTCGGCCCGCTCGCCGCCGTCCAGGTCGCCCTGCCCTGGTGGCGGCCGCAGGCCTACTACGACGCGCCCGGCCGCGGCACCTACGCCCGCGACGGCGGCGGCGTCCTCATCACCCAGGCGATCCACACCCTCGACCTCATACTCTCCGTCACCGGCCCCGTGGCCGAGGTCGCCGCCATCGCCGGCACCACCCGGCTCCACCGCATGGAGGCCGAGGACTTCGTCGGCGCCGGCCTCCGCTTCGCGAACGGCGCACTCGGCTCCCTCGTCGCCACCACCGCGGCCTTCCCCGGCCGCCCCGAATCGATCGATCTCTCCTTCGCGGCCGGCAGCGCCCGCCTCGAGGGCGGAACCCTCGTCGTGACCCGCCTGGACGGCAGCAGCGAGACCGTCGGCTCGACCGCCGGCACTGGCGGCGGCGCCGATCCCATGGCCTTCCCGCACGACTGGCACCGCGACATAATCGCTGATTTCGCCGCCGCCATCCGCAGCGGCCGCCCGCCCGCCGTCCCCGGCCGGACCGCGCTCGAGGTGCACCGTCTGATCGACGCCCTCGCCCGCTCCGCCCGCGAGGGCCGCGCGGTCGCGGTCTAGATTTGCCCGGCCAGCCGCCGGAGCGGCCGCGGCCGATAGCCGGGATCGCCGCGCCAGCGGCGCACCGCCGCCTCGGCCAGGTCGGCGAGCCGACGCGGCCCGCTGCGGTCGGCACTGTCGAGCATGAGGAGGCGTCGCAGCAGCGGCTTCGGCGTCACCAGCGGCCCGAAGCAGTCGCGCCCGGCCCGCCAGGCGCCTGCCGCCGCCGGATCTAGCGCCAGCCCGCGGGCGGCCGCGCCCTCAGCCACCCAGACGAGCGCCTCGTCCGAGAGCGCCGTCACCGCCGCGCCGCCGCCAACCGAGCCGTGATCGCCGGGGAACCAGCGCTGCGCATAGGACCCCTCCCCGCCGTCGTTCATCGCCTCGAGATTGTCCCAGAGCGTCGGCGGAAAGGTCCGTCGCCGCTCGTCGATTGCGACCGCATGGCGCGCGGCGCGCACCAGCCCGGAGAGGTTGGTGTCGTGGAAGGCGAGCCCGCGGTTCAGCCGCCGCGCCAGCACCAGGTGCTCGGGTACGCCGAGCGCGCCCACCGTGTCCCAGACCCCGACATAACGGATGGCGAGCGGATGCCCCTCCGGCAGCCCCTGGCGCGCGCGCCACGCCGGCTCGTGCGCCCCGGTCGTCACATGCGCCGAATGCGCCGCGCGAAAGGCGAGCGCCGCCGGGCTGTCGGGTCCCGTCTCGGGCGCCCGGGCGCGGTAGAGCGCGACCGCCGCCGGCAGAGCGGCGGCATGTCTGCGCTCGAGGATGCCGCAGTTTCGCACGAGCCCGACCAGCGAGCGGGCGGTGAAGGCGCCTCGCGAGAAGCCGAAGATCTGGATCTCGTCGCCCGGCGCATAGGCGAAGACGAGAAAGCGATAGGCCGCCTCCAGCGTCGCGAGCAGCCCCTTGCCGAGGAGCCCGCCCAGCACCCGGTCGGTTGCCTGCGCCAGCCTGCCGGTGCCGCGCCCCGTTCCCACCCCGTCGAGATGGCAGACGACCTGCGCCACCCCGTCCGGCGCGACCGGCAGCACGGCCTGGGCGAGCTTCGCCACGTTGGTCGGATAGGGGGCGTCGAGACGGTTCCACGTCCCGTCGCAGGCGATGACGATGCGTTTCATGCGCGCGCTCCGGATCGCCGCGCGCTGGGCCGCCCCTCGCGAGGCGATCATCAAGGGTTGGCTCGGGGAATGGGAGGGCTGCGACTCTAGCCGCAACTCCTTAAGCCGCCCCTACCTCGCCCCGGCGGCTCCCGCATCACCTTCGTGAAGATCAGGTCAGAGCGGCGTGCAAGACGGCTGAAGAGGAACGATTCCCCGCAGGCTTGCTTTGTGATTTCAACCTCGGGCGGAACATGGGCCGCCGACGTCATCTACTTTAAGATCGTGACGCGGCATGCCGACCCTCTTCCTCGTTCCTCAACGAAATCAGCGCAACCGCCTCTCGCTCATCCATCTTGCGCACAGGTCTCAACTGGAAAACCCAGCGGCGAGCGATCGCCGCTGGGAAAGAACCCTGGCACACGAGGGTCCGGCACGATCAAGCCTGAGATGTGGCCTCGGCGACAGCGGTCCCGCCACTCACCGAACGATGCAGCAGGCTTGCGACCATGAAGCCGATCACCGCCAGGAAGCTCATCAGGCCGAACACGTAGGTGTAGCCCTGCTCGCCGGGGAAGTGGTCGAGGATCGACCCGTAGATCACGTAGGCGAACATGCCCGGCGCATAGCCGATGAGGCAGCCGATGCCGAAGGCCGAGCCGGTGATGCGCGAGGGGATCCCGACCTCGCTCATCGGGGCCCAGAAGACGCCGCGCATGGTGAAGACGATGAAGGCGAAGGAGAGGGTGGCTGTCATGGCCGGGAAGATGAAGCCCGCGCCCGTGGGCAGGGCGAGGATCACGCCCATCACCGGCAGGAGCGCGACGAAGGCCCACTTGAGGTAGCGGCTCGAGCTCTTGAACTTCTTGTCCGCCATGAAGCCGCCGGCCGGACCGCCCACGACCTTGAGGAAGTACTGGTTGATGATCCCGTAGGCGCCGACGAGCGCGACCGGGAGCCCGTACATGTCCTTGAGGTAGGGAATGAAGTAGGTCAGGCCGCAGTAGACGATGTAGACCATGAACACGTTCAGGCTGACCAGCCAGATGCCCGGAACCCGCGCTGCCTCCATGAGACCCGCAAGGCCGACCGGCTCCTTGCCGTCGTCGCTTGCTCCCTTGCCGTCGCTCAGCAGGAACCAGGTGAGCAGGCCGGCGCCGATGTTGATCGCCGAGTAGAACAGGATCGCCGACTTCAGCCCCCCGGCGCCCGAGCCCATCACGACAAACACGCCGAGCGCGGCGAAGGCGACCAGGGTGTCCACGACGCCGCGGCCGCCTTCGAGGAAGCCGAACATCCGGCCCTGCTCGTCGTCATCGCCGAGGGTGCGGATCGCCTTGAGCAGCGAGGGAAAGAAGAAGCAGTCGGCGCAGACGGCGAGCAGGGCGAAGACGATCACCATCGCCCCGAAGGGCGGAAACGTCGCCATGTAGAGGCCGAGAAGGCCGGCGCCGGTCAGGCCCACGGGAATCAGCCGGCGCGGCTCGTAGCGGTCGGCCAGAAAGCCGCCGACCACGAAGAGGAGCGTGGAGACGATGGCGTTGACGCTGAGCAGGGTGCCGATCTCGGTGTGCGTCAGGCCCATGTTCTCCTGCATGGGCACATAGAACGCATCCTTCAGGAACGCGAGCTTGTAGATGGTCCCGCCACCGAGGACGAGGACGATGAACCTGAGCCATTTGGCCCTGGACGCGGTTGTCATAGCAATTCCTCCATGGGTTCTTGTTTGTCAGGCGGTCAGCCGCCGGGGCGCGCTGGCGGTGGCGTGGCCGGCCTCGGCCAGAACGAGATCGGCGAGGACACGCAGCTCTCCGATCAGCCCGCGAACGTGGCGGACCTGGTTCTCCGCCCAGCGATGCTCGTCGGCGATCATCCGGTCGAGCGAGTAGCCGGGCGGAAGGTGGGTCTCGCTCATGTCGCGGTAGGGGATGAACGGATCCTCGGCTTCGTCCGACTGGCGGAAGGCCGGTGCGACATAGTGGTTCTCCTGCTCGAGCGCGAAGGCGATCACCTGGGGCTCCGACTGGCCGAGCATCAGGAGCTCGAACAGCATGCGCGCATCCGGCAGGTCATCCTCGGGGCTCCCCTGCAGCACACCGTAGTGACCGCAGCCGTTCTGCTCCGGGACGATGCGGACTCCCTTGAGGTGCACCTGGCGGATATAGGGCGCGAGGGCCCGCAGGGCCGGCAGCGGCCTCTCTCCGGCGTTGATCATGTTGCCGAAGTCGAAGAGCGCATTCAGGCGCGGGTTGCCGATCCGGCGCAGCAGCTGCGCGATCTCGAAGCTCTTCAGCTCCTCGTGCTGCTCGAAGTCGAAGTTCAGGTCGTAGGCGTCGGCGAGTTCGCCCAGGTAGCGGAGGTCGGCCTCGATCGTTGTCATGACGGTGGACAGCATCCCCTCGTAACGGGAATAGACGCGGATGTTGCGGCAGCCGACGGTCCGGGCGATGTCGACGGCCCGGTCGACATCCGCGCGAAGCGTGGTGCTGATCTCCAGGTGCACGTCGAGCCCGAGGGCATCGGCCTTCTCGCCGAACGCCCGGAGCTCGTCCGCCGTCATCCGCGACAGGCTGTTCTCCTCGCCGTCGAGCACGTGCAGGCAGAGGCCATGCAGTTCGTGGCGATAGGCGAAGTCGAGCAGGTCCGTGGGCTTGGCCCGCCCGTGCGTGAGGTTGGTGAGCAGCGGATAGCCATGGGCGAACAGGCGCATGGCATCGATCCGCTCGACGAGGCGCGCGGCGAGAGATGGGGTCAGCAGCGGAGGCGGGGCCTCGTCTTCGGCATTTCGGCGCAGCAGATCCGCGAAGCGGGCTTGGACGGCGTGCATCATGTCACTCCTGGAAAAGGGCTGGCTATCCTCTGCCTGCGCTTACCCGGGGACGGCCTTCGACGATCTAGCCACTATCGCTGAAACACGGTGGCCACTTGCAGACGGCGAGCCTCCAA
>NZ_CALLYO010000327.1 GCF_937858865.1 uncultured Amaricoccus sp.
AGAAGGGGCACGAGAAGGGCGCGCGCCCGCCCCGCGGCGAGGAGCAGGGCGAGCCGCGTCAGGGCGGGGCCGGCCGCAAGCCGAAGCGCGAGGACCGGCCGGCCGGCGCGCCCCGCCCGCCGCGCGCGGAGAAGCCCATCGACCCCGACAACCCGTTCGCCGCGCTGATGTCGCTCAAGCTCCGGAGCTGAGACCCGGCCGATGCCGGACGAGCCGCAGGCGATTCGCCTCGACAAGTGGCTCTGGCAGGCGCGCTTCTGCAAGTCGCGCGCCATCGCGGCGCGGCTCGTCGCCGACGGCAGGGTGCGGGTGAACGCCCTGCGGGTGACGAAGCCCGCCACGGCGGTGCGGGTCGGCGACGGCCTGAGCTTCGCGATCGGCAGCCGCGTGCGCGCGATCCGCATCCTCGCCCTCGGCGCCCGCCGCGGCCCGGCCAGCGAGGCGCAGGCGCTCTACGCCGATCTCGACGCGCCGGCACCGCCCCTTGAACCCGACGGTTATGCTGATACATAGCGCCCTGCGGGGCGTGACAGGCTTTGCGGACCGAGGAGAAGATCAGGGCCTGGGCCGATGACCTACGTTGTGACTGAGAACTGCATCGCCTGCAAATACACCGATTGCGTGGAAGTCTGCCCGGTGGACTGCTTCTACGAGGGCGAGAACATGCTCGTCATCCACCCCGACGAATGCATCGACTGCGGGGTCTGCGAGCCGGAATGCCCGGTCGACGCCATCCGCCCCGATACCGAGCCGAACCTCGAGAGCTGGGTCGAGTTCAACCGCAAGTACGCTGAGCAATGGCCGGTCCTCGTCGCCCGGCGGGACCCGCTGCCCGAGGCGGCCGAGCGTGACGGCGAGCCCGGCAAGCTCGAGAAATACTTCTCCGAAACCCCCGGCGAAGGCAGCTGAGCCGGCGCGACATTATGCCGCGGTTCGGCTCTGACCGGCCGTTTCCGCCCCCGCTCCGCGGGGTTGAAACGTTTGTGAGCATCCCCATGTTACGGCATCGGCATTTGGTTTGACTTCCCACTGGCCGGTTTTTCTGCTAAGAGGGGCGTCCCTACAAACGATCCGGGATACAGTGGCCTAGCAGAACTGGCCCGGGGTCCGCTTGCGCCGGGGGGCCGGCTGCCGGGATACCGATTGAAGGCGCGAACGGATCTGAACCCGGTGATTGTCAGTAAGGAAACGACGCGAGACATGAGCAAGACCAAGAGGCCGACGGAGTTCCGTCCGAACGATTTCGTCGTCTATCCGGCGCACGGGGTCGGGCGGATCATATCGATCGACGAGCAGGAGGTCGCGGGTCTCCGGCTGGAAATGTTCGTGATCTCCTTCGAGAAGGACAAGATGACGCTGCGCGTCCCGATCGCCAAGGCGAGCTCGGTCGGCATGCGCGCGCTCTCCTCGGCCGACATCGTCGAGCGGGCCCTCGAGACGCTGAAGGGCCGCGCCCGCGTCAAGCGCGCCATGTGGTCGCGCCGGGCGCAGGAGTACGAGCAGAAGATCAACTCCGGCGACCTCATCTCGATCGCCGAGGTCGTGCGCGATCTGCACCGCAACGACGACCAGCGCGAGCAGAGCTATTCCGAGCGGCAGCTCTACGAGGCGGCCCTCGAGCGGCTGACCCGCGAGGTCGCCGCCGTGAACGGCATCGAGGAGACCAAGGCCCAGCAGCGCGTCGATCAGGTTCTCGGCGGTCGCGTCGCCGCCTGACCACCTCATCGACCGGCAGATCTGACGTGCGCCCCGGAGCCACCGCTCCGGGGCGTTTTCGCGATTAACGAAGTTTTTACCCGACGAATCCCTTCAATATCAATGTGATAGCTATAGTTTCGCGTGCGAAATCCCCTCGGCGCGCGCCCCGCGCCGGCGCCCGCCCGGCTTGCGGCCCCGGCCGATTGCGGGCAGATGACCGCCCATGACCCCCGGTGCCCGCCTCTCCGCCGCGATCGAGATCCTGGACGCCGCCCTCGCCGGCGCCCCGGCCGAGCGCGAGCTCACCCGCTGGGCCCGCGCCAGCCGCTACGCCGGATCCAAGGACCGCGCCGCCGTCCGCGACCTCGTCTATGACGGCCTGCGCCGGCGACGCTCCTTCGGCTTCCTCGGCGGCGGCGACACCGGCCGCGCCATCCTGCTCGCCCGCGAGGCGGCCGAGGGCGCCCCGCTCGACGCGCTCTTCACCGGCGAGGGCTTCGACCCCGCCCCGCCGACCCCGGCCGAGCGCACTGCCCTCGCCGGCGACCTCGCCGCCCAGCCCGCGCCCGTCCGCCTCGACTTCCCGGATTTCCTCGAGCCCGAGCTCCGCGCCTCGCTCGGCGCCGACTTCGCGCCGGTCCTCGCCGCCATGCAGCGGCGCGCCCCGGTCGACCTGCGGGTCAACACGCTGAAGACAAACCGCGACGCCGCCACCGTCGTCCTCGCCCGCGACGGGGTGCAGGTCGCCCCCCACCCCCTCGTCCGCGACGGCCTGCGCGTGCTCGAGAACCCCCGCCTCGTCGCCGCCAGCCGCGCCTACACCCAAGGCATGGTCGAGCTGCAGGACGCCTCGAGCCAGCTCGTCGTCGAGACCGCTGGCGTCCGCCCCGGCATGACCGTCCTCGACTATTGCGCCGGCGGCGGCGGCAAGACCCTCGCGCTCGCCGCCGCCCTCCGCCGCCAGGGGCAGCTCATGGCCTGGGACGCCAACCCGCGCCGGATGGCCGACCTCCCCGAGCGCGCGCGCCGGGCCGGCGCCGAGGTCCGCATCCTCTCCGACGCCGAATGCGCCGCCCTCGGCCCGGTCTGCGACCTCGTCCTCGCCGACGCGCCCTGCTCCGGCTCCGGCGCCTGGCGCCGCAAGCCCGAGGGCAAGTGGCGCCTCACGCCCCAGGACCTCGACCGCCTCACCCTCCTCCAGGACTCGATTCTCGACGCCGCCGCCGCGCGCGTCACGCCCGGCGGAACCCTGGTCTACGCCACCTGCTCGCTGCTCTCCCGCGAGAACGAGGCGCGTGCCGCCGCCTTCGTCGCCCGCCACCCCGCCTGGCGCCCGCTCGCCACCCGCCGCCTCAGCCCCCTCGACGACGGCGACGGCTTCTTCATCGCCCGCTTTCGCGCCCCGACCCACGCAACCTCCGGGTAAACTACCCTAGCCAACAAAACCTTTGGTTGAATCGCTCCCCTGATCTAGACTGGCCGCCGGCCAGGGCACGGGCGGACGATGCAGGACAAGGCTGAGGCAGGCAGCGGATCTCTCGGCGGCGACTTGCGGACCGGCGCCGGGCTGGCGGCGGCCGGGGCGCTCCTGCTCGCCTCGACCGCGACCGAGCTCTGGTCCGGCTCCGCGATCATCCCGGCCGCGCTCGCCGCGTCCCTTCTCGTCTGCGGCGGCTACCTGCTCTCGCTCCGCGCCGGCCTCCTCGCGTTGCCGCCGGCCCGCGGCGCGGCGATCCGCAGCTTCGACGGCCACCCGGAGCCGGTCCTGCTCACCGA
>NZ_CALLYO010000328.1 GCF_937858865.1 uncultured Amaricoccus sp.
GTTGATCTCGAGGAAGGTGTCGTTGCCGTCGGCCTCGCCGTCGAGCAGCGCCTCGATCTCGCGGCTCGCGGCCTGATCGCGCAGCGCGCGGAGCGCCGCCTCGGCCTCGGCCACGATCTCCGCGTCGCCCTCGGCCTCGCCGAGCTCGATCAGCTCCCGCTGGTCGGAGAGCTCGCGCCCGAGCGCCTTCACCGCATCGAGGGCGTCGGCGAGCGTCTGCCGGTCGCGCATGAGCTTCTGCGCCCGCGCCGGATCGCTCCAGAGCCCGGGATCCTCGGACATGGCGTTGAGCTCCTCGAGCCGGTGCTCCGCCGTCTCCCAGCCGACGCGCTGGCGCAGGAGCTCGAGCGACTTCTCGATCTCGTCGATGAGGCGTTCGGTCTCGGCGCGCATGGCTCTCCCTCGGATCGGCGGTTTCTAGCGCCGCCGCCCGCTAGGGTAAAGTCAGGAAGGGCGGGTCAGGACGTAGGCGAGGCCGGCGAGCATGAGAAGGGCGACGGCGGCGGTGGCGCCGGGGCCCGGGTGGCTGGCCAGGCGGAAGACGACGAAGCCGAGGGCGCTGCCGAAGACCGCCATCCCCTTGGCATAGGGCGGGATTGCGCCGCGCTCGCGCCAGGCGCGGAGCGGCGGACCGAGGCGGGGATGATCGAGAAGCCAGGTCTCGAGCCGGGCCGACGAGCGGGCGAAGCAGGCGGCGGCGAGGATGAGGAAGGGCGTGGTGGGCAGCACGGGAAGCACGACGCCGAGAAGGCCGATGCCGGTGAAGAGAAGGCCGGCGACGAGCAGGACCGCGCGCAGCACGCCGCCGCGGGCGGGGCCGGGCGGGCTCAGTAGAGCCCGCCGCTCGAAAGCGTGCCGAGGCTCGGGTTCTTCGGCAGCGCCTTGGCCTGACCGCGCACCATCACCCGCTCGATGGCGGGCGAGTTGCGCACGCTCTCGTAGAGCGGCACGTCGGCGCCCATCTTCCAGCCGGCGTCGACCGTGTTGCCGAAGGCGCCGACCATGAGCTCCTGGCCGTCGCGGATGTATTCCGCCTGCACGTTGGCGCCGGTGGCGTTGTCGGGCAGCCGCTGGCCGGTGTGGCGGTCGATCTTGATGAAATGGCCGCCCGGCGGCACCGGGAAGGTGACGGGCCCCTGCCCTTCCATTGCCTTCTTGATGAACTCGACGAAGATCGGCGCGCAGAGCGTGCCGCCGAAGGCGCTCTCGCCGAGCGGGCGCGGCGTGTCGTAGCCCATGTAGCAGCCGGCGACGATGCGCGGGCTGTAGCCGATGAACCAGACGTCCTTGGCCTCGTTGGTGGTGCCGGTCTTGCCGGCGAGGTTGAGGCCGAGCTTGCCGACCGTCGCGGCGCTGGTGCCGCGGGCGGCGGCGCCCTGCAGCATCGAGGTGACCTGGTAGGCGGTGATCGCGTCCATCACCCGCTCGGCGTCGGAATGGACGAGCGGGGTCGAGGCGTCGCGGATGTCGTCGGCGGCGCAGCCCTCGCAGGCGCGCTGGTCGTGGCGGTAGATGGTCTTGCCGTAGCGGTCCTGCACCCGGTCGACGAGGGTCGGCTCGACCCGGAGGCCGCCGTTGGCGAGCTCGGCGTAGGCGGTCACCATCCGGTAGAGCGTCGTTTCGCCGGCGCCGAGCGAATAGCTGAGCAGATGCGGCATGTTGTCGTAGATGCCGAAGCGCTCGCCGTACTTGGCGACGGTGTCCATGCCCACGTCCTGGGCGATGCGGACCGTCATCAGGTTGCGCGACTGCTCGATGCCGGTGCGCATCGGCGTCGGGCCGTAGTAGGTGTTGCCCGCGTTCTCCGGCTTCCAGATGCCAGCGCCGGTCGCGACCTCGATCGGCGCGTCAAGGACGATGGTGGCGGGCGAGTAGCCGCTGTCGAGGGCGGCGGCATAGACGAAGGGCTTGAAGGAGGAACCGGGCTGGCGCAGCGCCTGGGTGGCGCGGTTGAAGACGCTCGACTGGTAGGAGAAGCCGCCCTGCATGGCGAGCACCCGGCCGGTCTGGGTGTCCATCGCCATGAAGCCGCCCTGGATGGCCGGGACCTGGCGATAGGACCAGTGGTCGAAGGCGCCGTCCTTCTCGACCGCCTTGACGAGGACGACGTCGCCCACGTCCCACATGTCGTCCGGGCCCTGGGCGGTGCGCAGGCGGCCGCTGTCGGAGGCGCGGATGCGCGCCCAGGCGGCGTCGGAGAAGGGGAGATACTGGCCGCCCTCGCCGTCCGGTACCCCGTCGACGCCGATGCGGGCGCGGGTCTCCTCGAGGGCGAGGATGACGGCCGGGTGCCAGCCGTCGATGTCGCGCGGCGCCTGGGTGGCGGAGAGGGCGGCACGCCAGCTCGCCTCGCTCGCGGGATCGAAGCTCGCCGGGTCGATCTGCGCCACCGGGCCGCGGTAGACCTTGACCGCCCGGTCGTACTGCTCGAGCCCGTCGCGCAGCGCGCGCGCCGCCACCACCTGCAGGTCGGGGTCCACCGTCGCGCGGATGGTGAGCCCGCCGGTGAAGAGCTCGTCGTCGCCGAGCTTGGCGGAGAGCTGGCGGCGGATCTCGTCGGTGAAATAGTCGCGCGGCGGCATCTCGCTGCGGGCCGAGGCCATGGCGCCGGACTGGACGGTCAGCAGGTCCTCGGCCTTGGCCGCCTCGGCCTCGGCGCGGGTGATGTAGCCGTTCTCGGCCATCTGATCGAGGACGTAGTTGCGTCGGGCGACGGCGCGCGGCTTCTCGCGCACCGGGTGCAGCACGCTCGGCGCCTGCGGCAGGGCGGCGAGGTAGGCGGTCTCGGCGAGGGTGAGCTCCTCGAGCGACTTGGCGAAGTAGGCCTGTGCCGCGGCGGTGACGCCGTAGGCGTTCTGGCCGAGGAAGATCTCGTTGAGGTAGAGCTGGAGGATCTCGTCCTTGGAGAGCGTGTTCTCGAGCCGGGTGGCGAGGATGATCTCCTTGATCTTGCGCTCGCCGGAGCGGTCGCCGGTCAGGAGGAAGTTCTTCATCACCTGCTGGGTGATGGTCGAGGCGCCGCGCAGCCGCTCGCCGGTGGTGGCCGCGTCGTAGAGCGCGGCGATGATGCCGCGCGGGTCGAAGCCGTGGTGGGCGTAGAAGTTCTTGTCCTCGGCCGAGATGAAGGCCTGCTTGATCTGGTCGGGGATCTCGTCGATGGGCGTGAAGATGCGCCGCTCGCGGGCGAACTCGTCCATGAGCACGCCCTGGCCGGAGTAGATGCGGCTGAGCGTCGCCGGCTCGTAGCGCTCGAGCTGGGCGGTGTCGGGCAGGTCGCGGCCGTAGATGGTGAAGATCGCGGCGAGCGCGGCAAGGCCCAGCACCGCTCCCATCGCGGCCCAGCTGAACAGGAAGCCGAAAAACCGGAAGATCAGTCTGAGCACGATTCGGGTTCCATGGCCGCGGGCGCGCAGCCTACCCGCCATGCCGGCAAAGGTCAAAACCGCCCGGGCCGGTTCACAGGGCAATCGGGC
>NZ_CALLYO010000329.1 GCF_937858865.1 uncultured Amaricoccus sp.
ATCGCCGCGAGCTTCGTCTTCTCCTTCAACGTCGACCGCTTCCCCTCGCTGCCGCTCGGAGGCTTCTCGCTCACTTGGTACGAGCAGGTGGCCGCCGACCCCTTGGTCTGGGAGGGCCTGCGCAACACGCTGATCGCCGGCATCACCGTTTCGGTGCTCGCGACCGCCCTCGGGTTCGGCGCTGCCTACACCGACTTCCGCTACAACTTCTTCGGGAAGTCGCTCTATCTCGCGCTGGCGCTGCTGCCGCCGACGATCCCGGTCGTCATCCTCGGCCTCGCGATGCTCGCCTTCCTCGCCAACATCGGCCTTTCGGGAGCGATCCACTCCGTCATCATCGCCCACGTCGTGATGTGCGCCCCCTTCGCGATGGCGATCATCCGGCTACGCCTTTCGCAGATGGACCCCTCGCTTGAGGCCGCCGCCTGGAACCTCGGCGCCTCGCAGTGGGTGGCGATGCGACACGTCATCATACCCTTCTGCCGGCCGGCGATCTTCGCGGCTCTGTTCATAACCATGGCCGTCTCTTTCGACGAGTTCGCGGTGTCGTGGTTCGTCTCTGGCCTCAACGAGACGCTGCCGGTCAAGGTACTCGGCTTCCTGCAGGGCCAGGTCAGCCCGAAGATCAACGTGATCGGTACCTTCGTCTTCCTCACATCGATGACCCTGGTGATCCTCGCCCAGATCCTCCTGATGAAACGCAGCACCGGCGGGAAAGCCGGTCAGTGAAGGAAACCCCGTCATGACCAGCGAACCCCTCGTCGCCTTCGACCGTGTCGGCAAGCGCTTCGGCGACTTCGTCGCCGTCGAGCCGATGCACCTCGAGATCCACAAAGGCGAGTTTCTCGCCATCATGGGGTCGAGCGGCTGCGGCAAGACCACCACGCTGCGGATGCTCGCCGGCCTCGAGGCCCCGACCGAGGGCGAAATCCGCCTCGCCGGCAATCGGATCAACGACCTGCCGACCTGGCAGCGGGATACGCCGATGGTGTGGCAGAGCCTCGCACTCTTTCCCTTCCTCACAGTACGCGAGAACGTCGAGTTCTCACTCCGGATGCGCGGGGTCGGTAAGGCCGAGCGGCGCCAGCGCGCCGACAAGTGGCTGGAGCGGATGCAGATCACCGAGTTCGCCGATCGCAACGTCGCTCACCTCTCGGGCGGCCAGCGCCAGCGCGTCGCGCTCGCCCGATCGCTCGTCACAGAGCCCGAGATCCTGCTCCTCGACGAGCCGCTCTCCGCACTCGACGCTCATCTCAAGGTGCGGATGCAGGCGGTGCTCTCGAATTTGCAGCGCGAGCTCGGGATCACTTTCGTCTACGTCACCCATTCGCAGTCCGAGGCCTTCTCGATGGCCGACCGCGTCGTCATCATGAGCCGCGGCCGCATCGAGCAGATCGGCGCGCCACAGGAGATTTACCGCTCGCCCCGGACCCGCTTCGTCGCCGAGTTCCTCGGATCCTCGAACGTCTTCGCGGGTCGGGTTGCCGAGGCGGCCGGCGGCGGCATCCTCGTCGAGACCGCTGCCGGAACTTTCGCGGCCCCAGCGAGCGAGGTGGCCGCTGCACTACGTCCGGGCGACGATGCGACGTTCGTCGTCTCAGACGACCGGATGCAGCTGAGCGGCAGCCGCCCGGAAAGGGGGAACGCCCTCGAGGCCACCGTCCTCGCCGAGGAGTTCGTCGGCGCCACCGCCGTTGTCCACCTCGAAGGCGCCGGCGGCCATGAACTGCGCGCGCAGAAGAGCCACGACGAGCTGGCGCGCCTCACCCTGTCACCCGGCGACAAGGTCTGGATGTCCTGGAGCCCCGAAGCGGCCCACGTCCTGCCCGGCCGCTGACCCAGGCGGGAGCCGCTTCACGACCCTAAGAAACGCACTTTTGAGCAAGACCCTTCGCGAGTGGACGCTCGCGGTTGTTAACCACAGGAGGATTCCCAATGAATAGCCCCGTGCTGGAGCGCGAACGCCTTCAGGACTTCACCAAGAACGGCCCAAAGGTCACTCCGACCTTCTCGGCTGCGGAGATGCAGCGCCGCCTCGACGCGATCCGCGCCCACATGGCAAAGGCCGGCGTCGACGCCGCGCTGTTCACCTCTTACCACTGCATCAACTACTACTCGGACTTTCTCTACTGCTACTTCGGCCGGCGCTACGGACTCGTCGTCACCCATGAGGCCTCGACCAGCATCTCGGCCGGCATCGATGGCGGCCAGCCCTGGCGGCGTACCTTCGGCAACAACGTGACCTACACCGACTGGCAGAAGGACAACTACTTCCACGCCGTCCGCACCCTGACCGGGGGGGTGAAGCGGCTCGGCATCGAGTTCGACCACATCAACATCGACACCCTGAACCTGCTCAAGGCCGAGTTCCCGGGCATGGAGTTCGTCGACATCGCGGCGCCGTCGATGCGGCTCCGTATGATCAAGTCGGCCGAGGAGATCGCCCACATCACCCAGATGACCCGCATCGCCGACATCGGCGGCGCCGCCTGCGTCGAGGCGACCAAGGTCGGCACCCCCGAGCATGAGGTCGCGCTGCACTCGACCGCCACCATGGTCCGCGAGATCGCCAGGACCTGGCCGCACGGCGAGTTGCTCGACACCTGGACGTGGTTCCAGTCGGGCCTCAACACCGACGGCGCCCACAACCCGGTCACGAGCCGCAGGATCGAGAAGGGCGACATCCTCTCGCTCAACTGCTTCCCGATGGTCGCGGGCTACTACGTCGCGCTCGAGCGCACGCTCTTCGCCGAGAGCGCGACCGACGAGCACATCCGCCTCTGGCAGATCAACTGCGACGTCCACGACCGCGGCAAGGAGCTGCTGGTGCCGGGCAACAAGTGCTCGGACATCGCCAAGGAACTCAATGCGATGTACGCCGAGAAGAACCTGCTCCAGTACCGCAGCTTCGGCTACGGCCACTCGTTCGGCGTGCTCTGCCACTACTACGGCCGCGAGGCCGGCCTCGAGCTCCGCGAGGACTGCGAGACCGTGCTCGAGCCCGGCATGGTGATCTCGATGGAGCCGATGATCACCATCCCCGAGGGGATGCCCGGCGCCGGCGGCTACCGCGAGCACGACATCCTCGTCATCACCGAGGACGGCAACAAGAACATCACCGGCTTCCCCTACGGGCCGGAGCACCTGATCGTGAAGTGATCCACTGACGGCGGCACCGGTCGTCCGGAGCCGCCGTCCGACGGAACGGACAGGGAGACATCGGCGAAAAAAGCGCCGGTGTTGGAACCCACGTCCCGCCAAGCGCGACGCCTTCTATCAACAACAAAGACCGTCGGAGAGGAATACACTAATGGAATATGGCACCGCCAGAATCCCGAAGGAAAAGCGTTCATACGGCTTCGGAGACCTAGTCGTTACCTGGTTCGGATCGGGGGTCAACACCGGCTCTTGGTTCTTTGGCGGGATGGCCGCCGCCCTGGGTCTCGGCTTCGTGTTGCAGTACAGCCTCGTCTACCTGCCGCTGATGATGATCCCTTGGGCAATGGTCGGGTGGATCGCATGGCGGCATGGAGCTTCGACCGTCACCTCGACGATCCCCTCGCTCGGCGTTAAGGGCGCTCGCATCGCCGGAATTGGCGAGTTCTTCGGGATGATCGGCTGGCCGAGCATCAACACCTTCATCGCCGCCATCTCGCTCACCTACGTATTCCACCAGATGTGGGGCTGGCCCGCCTACGGCGACCCGGGCGCGACCGGACCGCTGGTGCTAGGCATCCTTATCACCGCGGTGGTGCAGGGCGCCATCGTGGTTAGCGGGCACGAGGCGATCAAATATCTAGAGTGGGTCGCCGTGGTCCTGCTGATCGTGCTCGGCGTGTGGGAGACCATCGTCGTGCTGCAGCATTGGGATCTCTCGAAGATCATGTCGGTGTCCATGCCGGAAGCCGTGCATTCCAAAGCCTTCTACATCGACCTCGCCTTCGGCTTCTGCTGGGGCTGGGCGATGATCGGCGACTTCGGCCGGTTCGCGAAGAGTGCGAAGGGTGCCACGGTCGGCAGCTGGCTCGGCGTTAACCTCGGCCAAGGCTGGTTCATGCTTGTGGGAGCGCTCGGGGTGATCGGCGTCGTGCTCGACACCGGCATCTACGACCCGAACAACGCCGACCCCAGCTCAACAATCGCGGCCCTCGGCCTCGGCACCGTCGCTTTCCTGGTGGTCTTCTTCGCCACTGTCAGCACCAACGTGACGGTGCTCTACGGCGCCGGCATGGGCCTGATCGGCGCGACGCGCTCGAGCTCCCCAAGGAGCTACCTGTGGTTCATAGCGATCCTGCAGCTCGTCATGTGTTTCCTGCCGCTGGCCTTCGACCAGTTCATCCACTACTTCGAGTTCTTCCTCGGCATGGTGGGCGGCATCTTCATCCCGCTCTGGACGATCGTGGTGCTCGACTACTTCGTGGTCCGCCGGACGCGCGTGACCGACGCGGATCTCTTCGCCGGCGAGACCAGCGACGGGAGGACCCTGAGCCGGCTCGGCGACTGGAACGCGGCGGGATGGTGGGCAATGGCGCTTGGCCTCGGCACCTTCTGGCTGCTGCACTACTGGTTGACGGACCTTGCCGCGGTGATCACCGCCTCCTTCCCGGCGATCTTGGTATCGGGAGCCGCTTACCTGGTCCTGACGTTGGCGGCCGGATACGGGAGGAAAAGCCGGGTCGCGTAGCTTCGGATTGGGCACGGCAGCAACATCGGTTGCTGCCCCGCTACCTACATCAACGCCTTTCGGGAGGTTCGTATGACGCATTTCTCCTTCGCCCAGGTCATCAAGGGCGCGCTGACCGGCCAGAAGAACTGGACGCCGCAGTGGCCCGACCGCGAGCCGAAGGCGGCCTACGACGTGGTCATCGTCGGCGCCGGCGGCCACGGGCTCGGCGCCGCCTACTACCTGGCGAAGG
>NZ_CALLYO010000330.1 GCF_937858865.1 uncultured Amaricoccus sp.
ACCGCCCCCTCGCTCGTCATCATCACCGCGGTGATGCTGATCCCGCTCGTCGTCGGCATCTCCTACGCCTTCCGCGACGTGCAGATCCTCAACCCCTTCTCCGGCGGCTTCATCGGGCTCGACCACTTCCGCGCGCTCCGCTCCGACACCGCCTTCCTCGGGGCGCTGGTCAACACCTTCTGGTGGACCTTCCTCACCGTCCTCATCCAGCTCGTCTTCGGCCTGATCCTCGCGCTCCTGCTCGACGTCCCCTTCCGCGGCCGCGGCCTCGCCCAGGCCCTCGTCTTCCTGCCCTGGGCCGTGCCGACCTTCCTGACCGGCCTCAACTGGGCCTGGCTCTTCAACCCGACCATCGGCCCGCTGCCGCACTGGCTCTACGCCCTCGGCCTCCTCTCCGCCCCCGACAACATCCTCTCCGACCCCGACCTCGCGCTCTGGGGCCCGATCGCCGCCGCCGTCTGGTGGGGCATCCCCTTCTTCGCCATCACCCTGCTCGCCGCCCTCCAGTCGATCCCCGGCGATCTCTACGAGGCCGCCGCCATCGACGGCGCCAACCCCTTCCAGCGCTTCCTCTCGATCACGCTGCCCTTCCTCGCGCCGGTCATCGCCATCACCGTCCTCCTGCGCACGGTCTGGGTGGCGAACTTCACCGACCTCATCATCGTGATGACCGGCGGCGGCCCGGCCGACCGCACCCAGACGGTGGCGAGCTACATCTTCACCCAGGCCTTCAAGCGGCTCGACTTCGGCTACGCCTCGGCCATCTCGCTCGTGCTCCTCTTCCTCCTCCTCACCTACGCGCTGCTGATCCTGCTGATCCGCCAGCGCCTCATCGACCGGGACAAGTGACATGCGCGTCCTCGGCACCCTCTCGCACCGCCTGGCGATCCTCGCCTACGTCGGCTTCGCGCTCTTCCCGCTCTTCTGGCTGGTGAAGGTCTCGGTCACCCCCAACGACCTCCTCTACAGCGAGGGCGTCCGGCTCTGGCCGTCGCGGGTGACCTTCGACCACTTCCGCTTCGTCCTCGCCCACTCGGACTTCCCGCTCTTCTTCCGCAACAGCCTCGTCGTCTCGCTCTCGACCGCCGTCATCTCGACCGCGCTGGCCGCGCTCGCCGGCTACGCCCTCTCCCGCTTCGCCTTCCGCGGCAAGCTCTGGGTCGCGGGGCTGCTCCTCGTCACGCAGATGTTCCCGCTCGTCATGCTGATCGCGCCGATCTTCAAGCTGCTCTCGCCGCTCGGCCTGACCAACAGCCTGACCGGGCTCGTCATCGTCTACGTCGCCTTCAACGTGCCCTTCGCCTGCTTCCTGATGCAGTCCTTCTTCGACGGCATCCCGCGCGACCTCGAGGAGGCGGCGATGATCGACGGCGCCAGCCGCTTCACCGCCTTCCGCCAGATCATCGTGCCGCTGACCCTGCCCGGCATGGCCGCTACCCTCGGCTTCGTCTTCACCGCCGCCTGGAGCGAGATGATCTTCGCCCTCATGCTCATCTCCTCGAACGAGAAGTCGACCTTCCCCGTCGGCCTTCTCTCCTTCGTCTCCAAGTTCTCCGTCGACTTCGGGCAGATGATGGCGGCGGGCGTCCTCGCGCTCATCCCGGCCTGCGCCTTCTTCCTCCTCATCCAGCGCTACCTGGTGCAGGGCCTGACCGCCGGCGCCGTGAAAGGATAGCCCCATGGCCACCATCGACATCCGCGCCGTCACCAAGGCCTACGGCCCCAACCTGCCGGTGCTGCAGGGCATCGACCTCGCGATCCGCGACGGCGAGTTCATCGTCCTCGTCGGCCCCTCGGGCTGCGGCAAGTCCACGCTCCTGCGCATGATCGCCGGGCTCGAGGGCATCACCAGCGGCACCATCGCGATCGACGGCCGCGTGGTGAACGACGTCGCCCCCAAGGCCCGCGACATCGCCATGGTCTTCCAGAGCTACGCGCTCTACCCGCACATGACCGTCGCCGACAACATGACCTACAGCCTGCGCCTGCGGCGCGCGCCCAAGGCCACGATCGGCGAGAAGCTCCGCGCCGCCTCGGCCAAGCTCGGCCTCGACGAGTTCCTGGCCCGCAAGCCCAAGGCCCTCTCCGGCGGCCAGCGCCAGCGCGTCGCCATGGGCCGCGCCATCGTGCGCGCGCCCAAGGCCTTCCTCTTCGACGAGCCGCTCTCGAACCTCGACGCCCGCCTGCGCGAGCAGATGCGCGCCGAGATCAGGAAGCTCCACGCCGGCCTCAAGGCGACCTCGATCTACGTCACCCACGACCAGGTCGAGGCGATGACGCTGGCCGACCGGATCGTCGCCATGCACGGCGGCAGCATCCAGCAGATCGGCAGCCCGCTCGACCTCTACGACCGCCCCGCCAACCTCTTCGTCGCCGGCTTCATCGGCTCGCCGGGGATGAACCTCGTCCCCGGCACCTGGGACGCCGAGGCCCGCGGCGTGCGCATCGGCGAGGGCGTGCTGCTGCCGGTCGGCCGCAGCGCCCCGGTCGCCGAGGGCGCCAAGGTGACGCTCGGCGTGCGCCCCGAGCACGTCCGCCTCGCCCCCGACGCCCCGCTCCGGGCGCCGGTCGAGCTCGTCGAGCCAACCGGCCACGGCATCATCCTGCATCTCCTGCTGCAGGGCCGGCCCTTCCGGGCGCTCACCCACGACCGGGGCTATCTCGCGCCGCCCCCGGCCATCGGCCTCGAGCTGCCGCCGGAGGAGATCCACCTCTTCGACGAGGCCGGCGACAGGATCGAGTGACCGTCACTCCGCCGAACGCCCCGCCCCCCCGGCGTCAACGAGACAATGCTTCGGTCCTGTCCCGCGCCCCCGTTAACCTCTGGCCCCGGCCGCAATTCGTATGGCCGCTTTCCAGCCTCCTTCCAGCCGCATTCCAGTCCGCCCAAGTCGCTGTTAACACGACCGGAATTCCCCTCGACCCCGATCAGCGCCGCCCGCCGACCTCGTCGATGTGCTCGAGCAGATCCGCCGGATCCTCGAACACCCGGATCGCCCCGCCCTCGCGCAGCTCCTGCGCGCCGTAGCCCCCGCTCAGGAGCCCGACCCCGAGCGCCCGGCACCTCACCGCCGCCAGCATGTCCCAGACCGCATCGCCCACCACCACCGCCGTCTCGATCGGCACCCCGAGCCTGGCCGCAGCCGCGACGAAAAGGTCCGGATCAGGCTTGGCATAGCGCACCTGGTCCCGCGTCACGACCGGATTGACCGTCGGATCGACCCCGAGCGCGGCGAGGTTCACCGCCGCCGTCTCCATCCGCCCGCTGGTCGCGATCGCCCAGGGAATGCCGGCGTCCGTCAGCCAGGCGAGCAGCTCCCGCGCCCCGGGCAGCGGCCGGATCTGCGCCCCGAGACCCTTGTAGGCCTCGGCATGCGCCGCCCTGAGCGCGGCCACCCGCTCGGGGCTGATCTCGGCATGGATCTCGCGCAGAAGCTGGTTGGTGAAGAGCCCGCCGCTCATGCCGATGCGCCGGTGGATGCGCCAGACCGAGAGCTCGATCCCCTCGGCGTCGAGCGCCTGCTTCCAGGCGAGGACGTGCTGGTAGACGCTGTCGACCAGCGTCCCGTCGAGGTCGAAGAGGAAGACCGGCTCGATGCGCATGCTTGGAACCCCCTTGCCCGCACCTCACACCTTTCCACGCGGCCCGGCAAGGCCGCGCTCCCGTCAGCGTCCCGTCAGCGGCCCCGTGGCATGGTGCGGCCATGCTGCGCCTCATCTTCCTCTGCCTCGCCTTCTGGGCTCCGCCGGCCGCTGCCGGGCTCGACGACATGACCCGCGCGCGCGAGGCGCTCGAGCGCGACGAGGTGCTGCCGCTCGCCACCATCCTCGGCATGGTCCAGGAGAAGATCGACGCCCGCGTGATCGAGGTGGAGTTCGAGGAGGAGAACGGCCAGTATATCTACGAGTTCGAGCTCATCACCCCGGACGGTCGCCTGCTCGAGGCGATCGCCGACGCGGTGACGGGCGAGATCCTCTCGATCGGCGAGGACGTGGAAGACTGATGCGGGTTTCCTGATGCGTGCCTTGGCGGTCGAGGACGACCCGCGCATCCTGCGCGACCTCTCGGCGGCACTCGCGAGCGCTGGCTTCCGGGTGGAGACCTGCCGCGACGGCGAGGAGGCCTGGTTCCTCGGCGATACCGAGGACTACGACCTCATCGTGCTCGACCTCGGCCTGCCGCGCATGGACGGGCTCGCCGTGCTCAAGCGCTGGCGGGCCGGCGGGCGGGAAATGCCGGTGCTGGTGCTGACAGCCCGCGGGGCCTGGACCGAGCGGGTCGAGGGCATCGACGCCGGCGCCGACGACTATCTGCCCAAGCCCTTCCACATGGAGGAACTCGTCGCCCGCGCCCGCAGCCTGGTGCGGCGCGCCGCCGGCCGCGGCGCCGCCACCCAGCAGGTCGGCGCCCTCGCGATCGACGCCAACCGGATGACCGCCTCGCTGCGCGGCGTGCCGCTCGCGCTCTCGCCCCTCGAGTACCGGCTCCTCGCCTATCTCGTGCTGCACCGCGACCGGGTCGTCGCCCCGACCGAGCTGCTCGAGCATCTCTATGGCGACGACGACGCCCGCGAGGCGAACGCGCTCGAGGCGCTCGTCGCGCGGCTCCGCCGCAAGCTCGGGGCGGGGGTGATCGGCACCCGCCGCGGCTTCGGCTACTTCCTCGAATCTGCCGACAGGTGAAGCTCGATTCGATCCGGCTCCGGCTCGTCGCGGCCGGCGGAGCTGCGGTGGTCCTCTCGCTGGCGCTCGCCGCGGCGGGGCTCGACTTCCTCTTCGAGCGCCACGTCCGCCGCCTCGCCGTCGTCGAGCTCGCCGCCGACCTCGACCAGCTCGCCGCCGGCCTCGAGGAGGATGCCGCCGGACGCCTCGTCATGGTGCAGTCGCCGACCGACCCCCGCTACGGCCAGCCGCTCTCGGGCCTCTACTGGCAGGTCGACAGCCCCGACGAACGGCTCGCCTCGCGCTCGCTCTGGGACAGCGCGATCGTGCTTCCGGGCCCCGACCCGCGCGACGGCCGGCCGCACCAGCACATCGCCGCCGGGCCGGGCGGCGGGAGCCTCCTCGTGCTGGAGCGGACGGTCTTCGCCCCGCGCTTCGGCCCGGACGGGGTGCGCATCATGGTGGCGCTGCGCAACGACCAGCTCCGCTCCGCCGCCCGTGCCTTCGTGCGCGATCTCGCCCCCTGGCTGGCCGGCCTCGCCGCGCTCCTCATCGTCGGCGGATGGGTGCAGGTCGTGGTCGGCCTGCGCCCGCTCGCGACGGTCGGGGCGCGGGTGGCGGCGATCCGCTCCGGCGCCGCCGCCCGCCTCGGCGAGGACTTCCCGATCGAGGTCCGCCCGCTCGCCGCCGAGGTCGACGCGCTGATCGCGGCGCGCGAGGACGAGACGCGGCGCGCCCGCACCCGCGCGGCCGACCTGGCGCACGGGCTGAAGACGCCGCTCCAGGCGCTGATCGGCGAGGCGGAGCGGCTGCGCGCCGCCGGGGCCGTCGAGGCGGCGGACGGCATCGAGGAGATCGCCGGGGCCATGCGCCGCCACGTCGACCGCGAGCTGGCCCGGGCGCGCATCGCCTCTGCCGGGCACGCCGTCTCCTCGGCCCCCGCCGCCGTCATCGGCCGCCTCCTCGCCGTCATCCGCCGCACCGAGCAGGGCGCGCGCATCGCCTGGGAGGTGAACGCCCCGCACGAGATCCGCGCCCGCATCGACGTCGACGACCTCACCGAGGCACTCGGCGCGCTGCTCGACAACGCCGCCCGCCATGCGGCGGAGCGGGTGGCGGTGACGGTGCGGCGCACCGGGGAGACGGTCGAGATCACCATCACCGACGACGGCCCGGGGATCCCCGAGAGCCGGATCGAGGAGCTCACCGCCCGCGGCGCCCGCCTCGACACCACCGGCCCCGGCACCGGCCTCGGCCTCGCCATCGCCCAGGACATCGCGGACGCGGCGGGCGGCAGGCTGACGCTCGCCAACGCCGCCCCTGGCCTCACCGCCACGCTCTCCCTCCCCGCCGTTCCCGCCTGACGCCTTCCTGACGGCCGGCGTCAGACCGGCGTCAGGGGTCGCCGTGCAGAAGAAGGCCCGTGCCGGACAGCATGGTGCGTCCCGGCGGAATCGGAGGGCTTGGGCCTTATGGCAAGGATTACCGGAACGAACGGCGCAAACACGCTGCGCGGCACCACGCTCGCGGATACGATTCGCGGCCTCGGCGGCAACGACTGGATTTCCGCCGGCGCCGGCAACGACGATATCGACGGCGGCAGCGGCAGCGACAGGATCTACGGCGGCGAGGGTCACGACGAGATCGACGGCAACAGCGGGAACGACTGGATCAAAGCCGGCACCGGCAACGACGAAGTCGACGGCGGCAGCGGTCACGACACGATCTTGGGCGAAGACGGTCACGACGAGATCGACGGCGGCGGCGACAACGACTGGCTCTCGGGCGGCAACGGCAACGATGAAGTCGACGGCGACAGCGGCCACGACACGCTGTACGGCGATGCCGGCCACGATACGCTCGACGGCGGCAGCGGCAACGACCGGCTCTACGGCGGAACGGGCAACGACCGGATCGAGGGCGGCAGTGGCCACGACACCATGTACGGCGGCTCGGGCGCCGACGTCTTCGAGTTCGAGCGCGGGGACCGCGGCAGCGACCGGATCAAGGACTGGCAGGACGGCATCGACCGGCTCGACATCGAGGACTTCAACCTCTCACTGTCGCAGGCGCGGGCGGCCGGCAAGCAGGTCGGCAGCGATGTGCGCTTCGACTTCGACGGCAGCATCGTGGTGATCGAGGACGCGAAGCTCGCGGCCTTCACGGCCGACGACTTCATCCTCTGATCCGGCGCGAGGGGCGGTATTACCCCCGCCCCTCGCGTTGGCCCTAGCCTCTGGCCAGCGGCCGCAGGATGCCCTATTCCCGGGCTCTCGCATGACCCCGGGGCCCGCATGGCACGCATCCTCATCACCTCCGCGCTCCCCTACATCAACGGGGTCAAGCACCTCGGCAACCTGGTTGGCAGCCAGCTCCCGGCCGACGTCTACGCCCGCTACGCCCGCGCCCGCGGCCACGAGGTGCTGCTGATCTGCGCCACCGACGAGCACGGCACGCCGGCCGAGCTCGCCGCCGCCGAGGCCGGCGAGCCGGTCGCCGACTATTGCGCCCGGCTCTGGCAGGTGCAGAAGGACCTCGTCGACGGCTTCCGCCTCTCCTTCGACCACTACGGCCGCTCCTCGAGCCCGGAGAACCACGCCCTCACCCAGCATTTCGCCGGTCGCCTCGCCGACAACGGCCTCATCTCCGAGGTGGCCGAGCGGCAGATCTACTCCGCCGCCGACGGCCGCTTCCTCCCCGACCGCTACGTCGTCGGCACCTGCCCGAACTGCGGCTATCCGCGCGCCCGCGGCGACCAGTGCGAGAACTGCACCAAGCAGCTCGACCCCACCGACCTCATCGAGCCCCGCTCCGCCATCTCGGGCTCGACCGACCTCGAGATCCGCGAGACCCGGCACCTCTACCTGCGCCAGAGCCTGCTGCGCGACAGGCTGCGGGAGTGGATCGTCTCGAAGACCGACTGGCCGGTGCTCTCGACCTCGATCGCGCTCAAGTGGCTCGACGACGGCGAGGGGCTGCAGGACCGCTCGATCACCCGCGACCTCTCCTGGGGCATCCCGGTCCGCCGCGGCGACGAGCCCTGGCCGGGCATGGAGGGCAAGGTCTTCTACGTCTGGTTCGACGCCCCGATCGAGTATATCGGCGCCACCGCCGAGTGGGCGCATGCGAACGGCCTCGGCGAGGCGGGCTGGCGGCGCTGGTGGCGGACGGACGAGGGCGCCGGGGACGTGCGCTACGTGCAGTTCATGGGCAAGGACAACGTCCC
>NZ_CALLYO010000331.1 GCF_937858865.1 uncultured Amaricoccus sp.
CGTAGGCGAGCTCGCCGGCGGGGCGCCTGGCCATGTCCTCGAGGCCGACGCGGGAAAGGGCGGCGAAGGTGGCGGCTTCGAGGTTGGCGTGGCCGCGGCCCCGCGACTGGCTCTGGGCGGCGAGGGCGACGTTGTCGAAGACCGGGAGGCGCGGGTAGATCGAGGTGATCTGGAAGGTGTAGGCGATGCCGCGGCGGACGCGGGCGTGGGCGGGGACGTGGGTGATGTCCTCGCCTTCGAAGGTGATCTGGCCCGTGTCGGGGGCGAGGCGGCCGCAGAGCAGGCTGACGAGGGTGGTCTTGCCGGCGCCGTTCGGGCCGATGAGGGCGTGGATCTCGCCTTGCGTCAGGTCGAGGTCGACGTCCTGGACGGCCTTGAGGCCGCCGAAGCTGCGGCTGAGGTGGCGGGTGGTGAGGAGGGTCAGCGCCATCGGAGGGTGCCGAGGAGGCCGCGGGGGGCGAAGAGGACGAGGAGGATGAGGGCGGCGCCGACGACGAGGAGGGTGGCGTCGGTGACGCGGGAGGCCTGGTCGATGACGTAGAACATCAGCGCCGTGCCGAGGAGGGGGCCGAGGATGGTGCCGGCGCCGCCGAGGAGGACCCAGAGGAGGGGGAGGATCGAATACTGCACGCTGGCGAAGGTGGCGCCGACGTAGCCGAAGAGGAGCGCGTAGGCGGCGCCGGCGCCGCCGGCGTAGAGGCCGGAGAGGGTGAGGGCGAGGAGGCGGTAGCGGAAGGGGTCGTAGCCGAGCATGCGGGTGCGCTCGGGGTTCTCGCGGACGGCGGTGAGGATGCGGCCGGTGGGGGAGCGGGTGAGGGCGAGGGAGGCGAGGAGGCCCAGGGCGAAGAGGGTGAAGGCGAGGGCGTAGCGGGGGGCGTCCTGGGAGAGGTCGAGGGGGCCGAGGGCGCGGGCGGCGCGGGGGAGGGTGAAGCCCTCGTCGCCGCGGGTGATGTCGCCGAAGTAGAGGATGGCGAGGTAGCCGGCCTGGGCGAACATCAGGGTAACGATCATGAAGGCGGTGCCGGTGGTGCGGAGGGCGAGGAGGCCGGTGAGGGCGGCCGTCAGCGCGCCGGCGGCGAGGCCGGCGGGGAGGGCGAGGGTGGCGGGGAGGGATAGCTGGGTGATCGCGAGGCCGGCGGCGTAGAGGCCGGCGGCGAAGAAGAGGGCGTGGCCGAGGGAGAGGAGGCCGGTCATGCCGAAGGCGAGGTTGTAGCCCATGGCGAAGGTGGCGAGGACCATGATCCGGGCGAGGTTGGTGCTGTGGTAGGCGGGCAGGAGGAAGGGGGCCGCGGCGAGGAGGGCGAGGACGGCGAGGGAGGGGAGCCAGGGCCTCATGTCTGGCCTCCTCTAGCGCGGAACCGTGCCTCTATCCCCGCCCGTGCGAAAGCACGGGATGCGCCTGCCTGCCCCCCGGGCAGGCGCATTCGCGCCCGCCCCAGGCAGGCGCTCCCGTGCCCTTGGGAGAGCGGGGCTGGGCCAAGGCTTTTCACGCGGGGCGCCGGCCGAAGAGGCCCTGGGGGCGGAAGACGAGGACGAGGGCGACGAGGAGGGTGGCGAGGATCTTCGCCAGCGTCGGCGAGAAGAAGACGGAGATGATGCCGTCGGAGAGGCCGATGAGGAGGGCGGCGATGACGGTGCCGCGCAAGGAGCCGAGGCCGCCGATGATGACCACGATGAAGGAGAGGAGGAGGGGGTCGGCGCCCATCAGGTAGTGGGCCTGCTGGATGGGGACGATGAGGACGGCGGCGGTGGCGGCGAGGGCGGCGCCGAGGCCGAAGACGAAGGCGTAGACCCGGTCCACGTCGATGCCGAAGGCGGTGGCGGTCTCGCGGTCCCATTGCGTCGCGCGCATCAGGAGGCCGATGCGGGTGCGGGTGAGGAGGAGCCAGACGGCGGCGAGGACGAGGATGGCGAAGGCGATGACGGCGAGCTTGTAGCCGGAGTAGCCGAACCAGGGGAACTGCAGGCGGAGGTCGAAGGGGGCGGGGACGGCGCGGGCGTCGGGGCCGTAGAGGGAGAGGGCGCCCTGCTGCAGGACGTAGCCGAAGCCGATGGTGGCGACGATGACGGCCTCGGGCTCGTAGTCGAGGCGGCGGAGGACGAGGCGGTCGAGGGCGACGGCGATCAGGGCGGCGACGAGGGGGGCGACGAGGAGGGCTGCCAGGAAGCCGAGGGTGGGGTTGGCGAGGGTGTGGGCGACGGTCCAGGCGAGGACGGCGCCGAGCATGAAGAACTCGCCGTGGGCGACGTTGACGACGCGCATGACGCCGAAGACGAGGGAGAGGCCGACGGCGGTGAGGGCGAGGACCGCCGCCATGACCAGGCCCTCGAGGGTGGCGAGCAGGAGGAAGGGGGCGAAGTCCACGTCAGGCCGGGGCCGTGCGCACGCGGTGTCGCACGCGTGCGACGCCGGGCAAGTGCTTGGGAGGACGGGGATATTTCTCCGGCATTTACCCGATGTTCATGAAGGTTACCGGCCGGGGCGCTCAGAAGGGCATGGTCGTGTAGTCGACCTCGTCGGGGTAGAGGCCGTCCTCGATCGCGGTGGTGTGGACGACGTTCATCCGGCCGTTCTCGACCTTGGAGATATGCTGGTGGCCGAAGACCTGGTGGGTCCTGCCGTTGAAGACCTTGTCGCCCTGGGGGTGCTCGTTCCCGGCCTTGAAGTCGGTCATCGCCTCGATGGCCTCGACGACCTTCTGGCGGTCGGCGGTGGTCTGGTAGGAGGCGGCCTCCATGGCCTGCTTGATGACGAAGAGGGTCTCCCAGCAGGAGAACATGTGGGCGTAGGTGGAGACTTCCTTGGCGTCGGCGGTCGAGGCGCCGTTGTCGTCGACACCGACGGCGGTGCGGTAGAAGGTCTCGAACTCGGAGGCGCCCTCCTGCTTGTAGCGGGGGTGGCCTTCCCAGAAGTGGGAGCCGTCGAGGAACTCGAGGCCGGGGGTGTTGATGTCCACCGCTTCCAGGGAGTCGATGAAGCCGAAGATCTCGGGGTGGCCGGCGGTGCCGTAGAATTCGCCGAGCTCCTTGACGAAGGTGAGGACGGCGGGGCCGACCATCACGTGGTAGATGACCTCGGTCTCGCGCGGGATGCGCGGGAGGTAGCGGGTGAAGG
>NZ_CALLYO010000332.1 GCF_937858865.1 uncultured Amaricoccus sp.
GACGAGGCCGACCGCATGCTCGACATGGGCTTCATCCCCGACATCGAGCGCATCTTCAAGCTCGTCCCCTTCACCCGGCAGACCCTCTTCTTCTCCGCGACCATGGCGCCCGAGATCACCCGCATCACCGACGCCTTCCTGCACAACCCGGTGCGCGTCGAGGTCGCCCGCCAGGCGACGACCTCCGAGACGATCGACCAGTTCGTCGTCCACCACGCGCCGCGCCGCAAGGACACCGCCGAGGCCGAGAAGCGCGAGGTGCTCCGCCGCCTGATCCGCGCCGAGGGCGAGAGCCTGACCAACGGCATCATCTTCTGCAACCGCAAGCGCGACGTCGACATCGTGGCAAAATCGCTCAAGCGCCACGGCTTCGACGCCGAGGCGATGCACGGCGACCTCGACCAGAAGCTCCGCATGGCGATCCTGCAGCGCTTCCGCGACGGCGAGCTCAAGCTGCTGATCGCCTCCGACGTGGCCGCCCGCGGGCTCGACATCCCGAACGTCAGCCACATCTTCAACTTCGACGTGCCGATCCACTCCGAGGACTATGTCCACCGCATCGGCCGCACCGGCCGCGCCGGACGCTCCGGCAAGTCCCTCACCCTCTGCCTCCCCTTCGAGGACAAGTATCTCGCGAAGATCGAGGAGCTGGTGAAGAAGCAGATCCCGGTGATGGAGAGCCCGCTCGGCGCCGACGACAGCTTCTCCCCCAGCGCGCGCAAGTCCACCCGCGGCCGTCCCGAGCGCCCCGAGCGCGAAGAGCGCGGCCGCGGCCGCCGCTCGCGCAGCGAGGGCCGCGCGGAGAGCCGTGCCGAGCCGCGCAGCGAACCGCGTCCCGAGCCCCGCCCCGAGCGGGCCCCGGCGGAGGAGCCCGCCGCCGCCGCGCCGCGCCAGCCGCGCGCCGGCCGCAGCGCGCCGGTCGCCGGCATGGGCGACCACGTCCCGGCCTTCCTGCTGCGCGACTTCCGCATCGGCACCGCCGAGGCCGAAGAGGATACGACCGAGGAAGTGCCCGAGGAGGCCGCCGCTCCGACCGAGGAGGCCGCCGCTCCGACCGAGGCGGCAGAGCCCGCTCCCGAAGCCGCTCCCGCGCCGCGCCGGCGCAGCCGGACCCGCGCCCGCGCCGAGGCCGACGCGGCTTGACATGAGCCCGCCCGCCGGGACCATCTGCCCCTCGCAAGGTTGAGGAGGGGCGGATGGCGACGGACGGCTTCGCGCGCGAGACCGAGGAGCGGCTCATCCGCTACGCGGCCATCGACACCCAGAGCGACGAGACCTCGTCGAGTTCGCCCTCGACCGAACGGCAGTTCGATCTCCTCCGGCTACTCCGCGACGAGCTCGCCGGGATGGGTGCCGAGGCCCCCCGCCTCACCCCCTACGGCACCGTCCTCGCCACCATTCCGGGCAGCGCGCCCGCCCCCACCATCGCCTTCCTCGCCCACGTCGACACCGCGCCGCAGTTCAACGCGACCGGCGTCCGCCCCCGGGTGATCCGCGCATACGACGGCGGCACCATCACCTTCCCCGACGACCCGGCGCTCACCCTCTCCCCCGAGACCTCCCCCTACCTCGCCGAGCGCCGGGGCGACGACATCGTCACCGCCAGCGGCACCACGCTCCTCGGCGCCGACGACAAGGCCGGCGTCGCCATCATCATGACGCTTGCCCGCCACCTCCTCGCCCACCCGGAGATCGCGCACGGGCCGATCCGCATCGCCTTCACCCCGGACGAGGAGATCGGCCGCGGCGTCCACGCCGACCTCCCGCGCGACCTCGCCGCCGACATCGCCTACACCCTCGACGGCGCCGAGCGCGGCGAGATCGTCTACGAGAGCTTCTCGGCCGACAAGGCCGTCATCCACATCGAGGGCGTCTCGGTCCACCCCGGCGTCGCCAGGGGCAAGCTCGTCAACGCGCTGCATCTCGCCGCGAAGATCGTCGACACCCTCCCGCAGGCCACGCTCACCCCGGAGACCACCTCCGGCCGCCAGGGCTTCTGGCACATCTACCAGATGTCCGGCACCTCCGCCGCGGCCGACCTCTCGATCATCCTGCGCGACTTCGAGCTCGACGGCCTCGCCGCCCACGGCGCGCT
>NZ_CALLYO010000333.1 GCF_937858865.1 uncultured Amaricoccus sp.
CGCTGCGACTGAAGGTCACCGTCGAGCACAAGCCGGGGCAGCAGGCCGGGGAAGTTCGGATCCGGTACTCGACGCTCGAGGAGCTCGACGGTCTCTGTCAGCTTCTCTCCGGGTAGGGAATATTTTTATTACAATTGCTTGTATTCGGGTCAGCCTTCGAAGGTCGGTAGCGGCACTGCGGAGCGGTAGATCGCGACCGTCGTGTCGCCGTAGCGGCGCTGGTCGAGGCGCTTGAGGCCAAGAGGCGGCGCGGGCTCGGTGCCCTCCTCCCAGATGAGCAGGCCGCCCGGGGCGACCCAGCCGCCGGCGAGCGCGGAGATGGCGGCCTTCTCGCCCAGGCCGCGGGCGTAGGGCGGATCGAGGAAGACGAGCGTGAAGGGCTCGCCGGGGTTGCGGCCGAGCCGGGTGGCGTCGCGGGCGATGACGCGGGCTCGGTCCTCGGTCCCCATCTTCGCCAAGTTGCGGCGGAGGAGCGCCAGCGCCGTCTGGCCCTGGTCGACGAAGGTGGCGTGGCGCGCGCCGCGGGAGAGCGCCTCGAGTCCCAGGGCGCCGGTGCCGGCGAAGAGGTCGAGGACGCGGGCGCCTTCGGGCGGGGGCGGGTCGTCGTAGCCGCCGTGGGCGAGGAGGTTGAAGATCGCTTCGCGGACCCGGTCGGAGGTCGGCCGGAGATGCGCCGCCGGATCGCCGCCGCCGAGGCCGGCGAGGGCGAGGCCGCGGTGGGTGCCGCCGATGATGCGCATCAGAGTGCCTTGAGGTCGCTGGCCGGGTCGGCGATCGCGGCGGGATCGGGCGAGTGGCCGGCCTCGATCCAGCGCTTGGCGGTCATGTAGGCGCGCGGGTCGTTCATCGCGTCGACGGCGAGCAGGCGCGGGCCCTGCCAGTACCAGATCGACCGGCTGCCTGGGCGGGGACCGGGGCGGGTCGTGGTCGTCTCCCAGCCGGCGTTGAGGCCGGCGATCTGCAGCTTCACGTCGTACTGGTCGGACCAGAACCAGGGGCGGGGCGTGTAGGGCGCGGGGTCGCCGAGCATGGCGGCCGCGACCGCCTCGGCGTGGTCGATGGCGTGGGGGACGCTTTCGAGCCGGAGGCGCCGGCCGTTCCAGGGGAAGCTCGCGGCGTCGCCGGCAGCGAAGACCGACGGGTCGGAGGTGCGGCCGTGGGTGTCGGTCGCGATGCCGTCGTCGATGGCGAGGCCGGCTTGCGCCGCGAGCGTGGTCTCGGGGGCGATGCCGATGCCGACGAGGACGAGGTCGGCCGGGAGGTGCTCGCCGGTGGCGAGGTCCGCGCCGGTGACGCGGGTGTCGCCGGTCAGGCGGGCGAGGGTGGCGCCTTCGCGGATGTGGACGCCGTGGCGGACGTGGAGGTCGCGGAAGTAGTCGGCGGTGGCGGGGGCGGCGACGCGGGCGAGGATGCGGGGGGCGGCCTCGATCAGGGTGACGTCGAGGCCCTTCTCCCGGAGGACGGCGGCTGCTTCGAGGCCGATGTAGCCGCCGCCGACGATGAGCGCGCGGCTGCGGCCGGCGAGGGCGTCGGCGAGGGCGTCGGCGTCGGCGAGGGCGCGCATGAGGAGCACGCCTTCGAGGTCGCCGCCGGTCTCGGGCGGCAAGCGGCGCGGGGCGCTGCCGGTGGTCAGTGCGAGGAGGTCGTAGGGAAGGGTGCGGCCGTCGGCGAGGGTGACGGTGCGGGCGGTGCGGTCGATGGCGGTGGCGGGGGTGCCGGTGAGGAGGGTGATGCCCTCGGCGTCGAAGAAGCTGGAGGGGCGGAGGAAGAGGCGCTCGAGGGCCATCTCGCCCTTGAGGTAGCCCTTGGAGAGCGGCGGGCGCTGGTAGGGCGGGAAGGGCTCGGCGCCGACGAGGGTGAGCGGGCCGGTATGGCCGAGGGCGCGCAGGCGCGCCACGAGGGAGGCCCCGGCCTGGCCGGCGCCGACGACGAGAATGCGGGCGGCCTTGGGGTCCATGGGTGCCTTTTCACTTCCTGCGCCGACCCTCTATAAGTCGGGCGTGGGTTCCTGCAACCGGCATCGGGGGAGAGAGATGGCGATCGAGGTAGGCGAGCGGCTGCCGGAGGCGACGTTCCTCGAGAAGGGGCCGGACGGGATCGCGCCGGTCGCGAGCGGGGATCTGTTCGCCGGGCGGAAGGTGGTGCTCTTCGGGTTGCCCGGGGCCTTCACCGGCATCTGCTCGACCCGGCACGTGCCGAGCTTCATCCGGGTGGCTGACCAGCTGCGGGAGAAGGGGGTGGAGGAGATCGTCTGCGTCTCGGTCAACGACCCGCACGTGATGGCGGCCTGGAGCGAGGCGACAGGGGCGGGGAAGGCCGGGATCCGCATGCTGGCCGATGCGGATGGTGGCTTCGCCCGGGCGATGGGGCTCGAGTTCAGCTTTCCGGCGGCGGGGCTGCTCGGACGGTCGAAACGGTACGCGCTGCTGGCCGAGGACGGGGTCGTCCGGGTGCTGAACCTCGAGACGAGCCGCACCGACTGCGAGGTGAGCGGCGGGGAGACGATGCTCGGGCAGGTCTGAGCGCACAGGCTCCGCACAGTGCGGACTTTTGTTAACAAGTTGATATATAATAATAATAGTATTGACGCTAACCACTTCTCAACCAAGGTTACCGGGCGCGGCCGGGGCCGCGCGGCGTCACGCCGTCCCTGTGCGGAGGAGGGCGAGGATGGCGTCGGCGGTGGTGCGTTCGGGGTCGGGGAGCGCGGCGTCGCCGCTCCAGAGCGGGGCGAGGCGGAGGGCGCCGAGGAGGAGCCCGGTGACGGCGAAGAGGCGGGGCGCGAGCGGGGCGCGGGGGATGGCGCCCTCGGCGACGCCCCAGTCGATCAGGCCGGCGGCGAGGCCGAGGAGGCGGGCGTCGGCCTCGGTGAGCGCAACGCGGGAGGCCGGGGCGAGGCGGGCGCGGAAGTCGGCGTCGTGGGCATGCTGGCAGAGGCGGGCGTGGGCGCGGTCGGCGGTCAGGCGCTGCCAGGCGACGGCGACGAAGTCGCGCAGCACCGTCTCGAACGGCCGGTCCGCGTCGAGGTTCTCGAGCGCGGCGCAGGTGCCGGCGTTCCAGTCGGCGACGAGGCGGGCGTGGAGGTCGTCCTTGGACGGGAAGTGGCGGTAGACGGTGCCCTTGGCGTATTCGGCGCGGCGGGCGATCTCCTCGACCGTCACCGTCTCCCAGTCGTCGCGGTGCATGAGGCTGATGGCGGCGTCGAGGAGCGCCCGCTCGCGCTCCTCGAGCTCGCGCCGTCTGCGGTCGCTGGTGCCGATCGCCCTGCCTCCTCGTGACCGCGGGTTCACGACCGCCGTGACCTCGGGTCGCGGGAGACTGACGTGGAAGTGGTTAACCGGTCGTAAACGGACCGAGGGTCATGGACGCGCTGACGGGGTCGCGCCCTCCCAGCCCCAGGCGGGCGCTGCCCTTTTGACCTGGAGCCGCGGTCGTACAGGGTGTCCCTCAGCTGCCGGACGGGGTGGCGTGGTGGAGCTTGCAGAGGCATTCGACCGGCTCGGCCTGGTCGCGCTGGACCTCGGCGGCGCCGGCGAGCCTGTCGAGGCGGTGGGCGAGCTCGAGGTCGAGGCGGGTGAGGCCGTCGGCGGCGTGGGTGGTGAGGGTCACGTCGACGGTGTTGTAGACGTTCGTCCACTCCGGGTGGTGGTTGAGCTTCTCGGCCACCAGCGCGGCGCGCGACATGAAGCCCCAGGCCTCGGAGAAGCTGCGGAACTTCCAGATCTTGCGCAGCGCGTCGCGTTCGGGGACACCGCCCCAGCCGGCTTCGCCGAGGGCGGGAAGGAGCGACTCGCGCTCGGGCGTGGTCAGGCGCTGCAGCGGCTCGCCGGTCATGCTCCCTCCTTCGGCGGCATGGCCGCGTCGTCGAGCTCGCGCGCCCGGACCGCCGCCGGGCGGCCTTCGAGGCGCTGCCAGTAGGCGGTGAAGGCGGGGCGGGCCTCGATCGAGCCGAAGCGCAGGCCGAAGCCGAGCTGCGACCCGACGTAGACGTCGGCGGCGGTGAAGCGGTCGCCGGCGAGATAGTCGCTGCCCGAGACCGCCGTCTCCAGCGTGTCGAGCACGCGCGGCAGGCTGCCGTAGCCGACGAAGCCGCGCTTCTCGTCCGGCACCTCGACCCCGAGCGCCTGATTGGTCACCGCCGCCTCGAGCGGGCCGGCGCCGAAGAAGAGCCAGCGGTAGTAGGCGCCGCGCCGCGCCGGCTCGGGGGCGAGGCCGGCGGCGGGGAAGGCGTCGGCGAGGTAGGCGCAGACGGCGGCGCATTCGGTGACGACGGTCTCGCCGTGCACCAGCGTCGGCACCTTGGCCATCGGGTTGAGGCGGCGGTATTCCGGGTCCTGCATCGGCGGGCCGTAGCCGAGGACGACGGCGCGGTAGGGCTCGCCGACCTCCTCGAGCATCCAGCGCGCGATCCGGCCGCGCGACATCGGGTTGGTGTAGAAGGTGAGCGCCTCGGCCATCGGTCCCTCCCGGAGTGTTGCTGGGCAAGGTAGCCGGACGGCGGCGGCTGGCAAGCGCCGTCAGCGGCCGCGCTCGGCCTCGTAGCGGGTGCGGGTCTCGGCGTTCATCGGGTAGAGGCCGGGGAGGGGGACACCGCGGTCGACCTCGCCCATGATCCAGGCCTCCATCCGCTCCTGCTCCGGCGCCTCGGCGAGGACGGCGGGAAGGAGCGCCTGCGGGACGAGGACGGCGCCGTCGCGGTCGGACACCACCACGTCGTCGGGGAAGACGGCGACCCCGCCGCAGCCGACCGGCTCCTGCCAGCCGACGAAGGTGAGGCCGGCGACCGAGGGAGGCGCGGCGGCGCCGCGGCACCAGACCGGGAGCGCGGTGCCGAGGACCCCCTCGAGGTCGCGCACCGGGCCGTCGGTGACGAGGGCGGCGACGCCGCGCCGCGCCATGCGGGCGCAGAGGATGTCGCCGAAGATGCCGGCGTCGGCGATGCCGGCGGCGTCGACGACGGCGATGCAACCCTCGGGCATCGCCTCGATCGCCGCGCGGGTGGAGATCGGCGAGGCCCAGGAGGCGGGGGTGGCGAGATCCTCGCGCGCCGGCACGAAGCGGAGGGTGAAGGCGCGGCCGACGAGGCGGGTGACCTCGGGGTGGATCGGCCGGGCGTGGCGCATCCAGACGTTGCGCAGGCCCTTCTTGAGGAGGACCGTGGTCAGCGTCGCGGTCGAGACCTGCCGCAGGGTCGCGACGATCTCGTGCCAGGGCGGCAGCGCGTCTTCGGCCATGGTCTCCTCCGGTCAGGAGCTGAACAGGAAGTGCATGACGTCGCCGTCCTGCACGCGGTAGGTCTTGCCCTCGGCGCGGAGCTTGCCGGCCTCGCGGGCGCCGGCCTCGCCGCCGAGCGCGACATAGTCGTCGTAGGCGACGGTCTCGGCGCGGATGAAGCCCTTCTCGAAGTCGCCGTGGATGACGCCGGCCGCCTGCGGGGCGCTGGCGCCCTGCGGGATGGTCCAGGCGCGCGCCTCCTTCGGGCCGGCGGTGAAGTAGGTCGAGAGGCCGAGCAGGCGGTAGCCCTCGTGGATCAGCCGGTCGAGGCCGGCCTCCTCGAGGCCGAGCGATTCGAGGAACTCGGCCCGCTCGGCGTCGTCGAGCTGGGCGATCTCCTCCTCGATTGCGGCGGAGATGACGACGCTGCCGGCGCCCTGGGCGGCGGCCATCCCGGCCACCGCCGCGGAGAAGGCGTTGCCGGTGGCCGCGCTCGCCTCATCGACGTTGCAGACGTAGAGGACGGGCTTGGCGGTCAGGAGCTGCAGGAGGCGCCAGGTGCGGGCGTCCTCCTCGGCGACGGGGACGCTGCGGGCGGGGCGGCCGGCGGCGAGCGCTGCCTTGGCCGCCTCGAGCAGGCGCGCCTGGTCGGCGGCCTCCTTGTCGCCGCCCTTCAGCTTGCGCTGGAGGCCGGCGAGGCGCTTCTCGACGCTCTCGAGGTCGGCGAGCATGAGCTCGGTCTCCACCGTCTCGGCGTCGGCGACCGGGTCGATCCGGCCCTCGACGTGGGTGACGTCGGTATCCTCGAAGCAGCGCACGACGTGGGCGATGGCGTCGCATTCGCGGATGTTGGCGAGGAACTGGTTGCCGAGGCCCTCGCCCCTGCTCGCGCCGCGCACCAGGCCGGCGATGTCGACGAAGGTGATGCGGGCGGGGATGGTCTTCTGGCTCTTCGCGATCCCGGCCAGCCGGTCGAGGCGGGGGTCGGGGACGTTCACCTCGCCGACGTTGGGCTCGATGGTGCAGAAGGGGAAGTTGGCCGCCTGCGCCGCCGCGGTGCGGGTGAGCGCGTTGAACAAGGTCGACTTGCCGACGTTGGGCAGCCCGACGATCCCGATCTTCAAGGCCATCTCACCCTCCCGGCCGGCGCGGGCCCCTTATGGCGCGCCGGGCGCGGGCGTCAAGCGCAGAGCCCGGCTTGATTCCGGGAGGGACGTGCCGCAGAGAGGGGGCGTCAGCTGCGGGGACGGCCGGGGGGACGGATGTCACGGATCGAGAAGAGGTTCGCCGCGCTCGCGGCCAGCGGGCGGAAGGCCTTCGTCGCCTTCGTGATGGCCGGGGATCCCGACTATGAGACGGCGCTCGCGGTGGTGCGCGGGCTGCCGGCGGCGGGGGTCGACGTGATCGAGATGGGGATGCCCTTCACCGATCCGATGGCCGACGGGCCGGCGATCCAGCGCGCCGGCCAGCGGGCGCTGGCGAGCGGGCACACGATGGAGCGGACGCTCGCCATGGTGCGCGCCTTCCGCGAGGGGGACGCGGAGACTCCGGTGGTGCTGATGGGCTACTATAACCCGATCTACTCCCGCGGGGTCGACCGCTTCCTCACCGAAGCGAAGGCGGCGGGGGTCGACGGGCTCATCGTCGTCGACCTGCCGCCCGAGGAGGACGA
>NZ_CALLYO010000334.1 GCF_937858865.1 uncultured Amaricoccus sp.
CGGCTCGAGCTCCCGGTAGCCGTAGTCGCGCGCCAGCGTCTCCGCCTCCGCGTGCCAGCCGGCCACCTCGCCGGCGCGGCAGGCGGCCGAGATCACCCCCGGCCGCAGGTCGCAGTCGATGCCGTGCCGCGCCACCAGCCCCCGCAGCAGCGCCTTGCCCTCCTCGGCCATCTCCCAGAGGACATGCGCCCGCGCCCGCCCGAGCCGCGCCTCCAGCCACGCCTGGTCCCGCCGCTGCCCCGAGCCGATCTGCCCGCCGTTCCGCCCCGAGGCACCCCAGCCCACGCGCTGCGCCTCGAGGAGCACGACCCGCATCCCCGCCTCGGCGAGATGCAGCGCCGCCGAAAGCCCGGTATAGCCGCCCCCCACCACGCAGACGTCCGCCTCCGCGCGGCCGACGAGCGGCGGGAAAGGCGGCAACAGCGCGGCCGTCGCCGCATACCAGCTCTCGGGATACGCCCCGTCGCGGTCGTTCGCCGTCAGGAGATCAAGCCGCGGCACGGGAAACCAAGGCTTTCATACAGGTTAGCTAACCTGGAGAGCAGTCGTCTTTCCGCCAACAGGCGGAAAGACAAGCAAAGAAAACAATGCGCGCACCTGCGCGCACGAAATGGCCGCAACTGCGGCCCGCGCCGCCCGCCGTCTCATACGTTCAGCAGGAGATGGTCGCGCTCCCAGGGCGAGATCACCCTGAGGAAGGTCTCCACCTCGTCCCGCTTGATCGCCTTGTAGAGGCTGCAGAACTCGGCCCCGAGCACGGCGGTGATCTCCGGGCATTCCTCGAAGAGATCGAGCGCGGCGAGCAGGTCGCGCGGCAGCGCGCGCGGCCGGTGATAGGCCTCGCCCGCGACCGGCTCGCGCGGCTTCAGCTTCGACTTCATCCCGAGATAGCCGCAGGCGAGCGAGGCGGCGAGCGCGAGATAGGGGTTGCAGTCCATCCCCACCACCCGGTTCTCGATCCGCCGCGCGTGCGGCTCCGAGATCGGCACGCGCAGCCCGGTCGTGCGGTTGTCCGGCCCCCACTCGAGATTGATCGGCGCCGAGCCGTGCGGCACGTAGCGGCGGTAGCTGTTGACGTAGGGCGCGAGCATGCAGACGACGGTCGGGATGTGCCGCTGCTGCCCGGCCAGGAACGAGTAGAAGGCCTTGGTCGGCTCGCCCTTGGCGTCGGAGAAGATGTTCCTCCCCGTCCTGATGTCGACCACCGACTGGTGGATGTGCATCGCCGAGCCCGGCTCCTCCTGCATCGGCTTGGCCATGAAGGTCGCGAAGCAGTTGTTGCGCAGCGCCGCCTCGCGGATCGTCCGTTTGAAGAAGAAGACCTGGTCGGCGAGCTTGATCGGGTCGCCGTGAAGCAGGTTGATCTCCACCTGCCCGGCGCCGCCCTCCTGGATGATCGTGTCGATCTCGAACCCCTGCGCCTCGGCGAACTCGTAGATATCGTCGATCACCTTGCCGTATTCGTCGACCGCGCTCATCGAGTAGGCCTGCCGCGACACCATCTGCCGCCCCGTCCGCCCGACCGGCGGCTCGATCGGCTCGTTCGGGTTGAGGTTCGGCTTGATCAGGTAGAATTCCATCTCCGGCGCGACGACCGGCCGCCAGCCCTCCTCCTCGTAGAGCTCCACCACCCGCTTCAGCACGTTCCGCGGCGCCACCGAGATCGGCCGGCCGGCGAGATCCTCGACGTTGTGGATCACCTGCAGCGTCACGTCCTCGGCCCAGGGACTCGCCGTCGCCGTATCGTAGTCCGGCTTCAGCACCATGTCGGACTCGGTCCACTGGTTGGCGATGTCCATGTCGACATAGTCGCCGGCGATCGTCTGGTGGAAGATCGAGGTCGGCAGGAACATCCGGTCCTCGCGCACGAACTTGGCATAGGGCATCGCCTTGCCGCGCGAGACCCCGGCGATGTCGGCGATCACGCATTCCACCTCCTCGATGCGCCGCCCGGCGAGCCACTCGCGGAAGGTCTCGGGCAGGCGGTCGAGGAACTGGATGGCCGAATCGGCAGGCATTTTCTTCGCGTCCTTCCTAAAGCCGCCCGACCGGCGCGGGCACGGCGCCCGCCTGCCCGGCCAGCAGGCAGAGCCAGTCGTGCGCGAGGTGCGCCGCCGCGAGCGCGGTGATCTCGGCATGATCGAACGGCGGCGAGACCTCGACGATGTCCATGCCGACGAGATTGAGCCCCCCGAGCCCGCGCATCAGCTCGAGCGCCTGCCAGCTCGCGAGCCCGCCCGGCACCGGCGTGCCGGTTCCCGGCGCGAAGGCCGGGTCGAGCGCGTCGATGTCGAACGAGAGATAGAAGGGCGCGTCCCCCGCCCGCTCCCGCACCAGCGCGAGCGCCGCCTCGACGCCGTTGCGGTGCAGCCAGGGCGCGGTCAGCACCTCGAGCCCCTCGGTCGACTCGTGGAAGGTGCGGATGCCGATCTGCGTCGAGCGGCTGGCGTCCACCACCCCCTCGCGGATCGCCCGCCCCATCATCGTGCCATGGTCGATCCGCCCCGGATCGTCCGGCCAGAGGTCGCCGTGCGCGTCGACCTGCAGGAGCGCGAGCGGCCCGTGCCGCGCGGCATGCGCCCGCAGCAGCGGCCAGCTGATGAAATGGTCGCCCCCGAGCGAGAGCAGCCGCGCCCCGGAGGCGATCACCTCGGCCGCCGCCGCCTCGATCGCCGGTGCCACCGTCTCGGGATGGTGCGGGTCGAGCATCGCGTCGCCACAGTCGACCACCGCCAGCGAGGCGAGAAGATCGAACCCGAAGGGGAAGGCCTTGAGCTCGGCGAGCTGCACCGACGCCGCCCGGATCGCCCGCGGCCCGAGCCGGCAGCCCGGCCGGTAGGTCACCGCCGCGTCGTAGGGAAAGCCCATCACCGCCACGTCCACGCCCGCGAGATCGCGGCTGTAGCGCCGGCGCAGGAAGGAGAGCGCCCCGCCATAGGTCATCTCCGCCCAGTGCTCGCGCGTGCCGGCGGCGCGGAACGCCTGATCGCCGCTATCCATGGCGCGCCGCCCGCCGCATCTGCCAGGAGGCGATGAAGACCCCGAGCGCCACGATGGCGATGATGATCGTGGCGAGCGCGTTGATGTCCGGGCTGACCCCGAGCCTGACCTTGGAGAAGATCACCATCGGCAGTGTCGAGGCCCCCGGCCCGGTGACGAAGCTCGCGACCACGAGGTCGTCGAGCGAGAGCGTGAAGGCGAGAAGCCACCCGGCGACGAGCGCCGGCGCGATGACCGGCACCGTCACGTCGAAGAAGACCCTGACCGGCCGCGCGCCGAGATCCATCGCCGCCTCCTCGAGGCTCTCGTCCATGTCGGCGAGCCGCGACTGCACCACGACCGCCACATAGGCCATGCAGAAGGTGACGTGCGCGATGATGATCGTCGTCATCCCCCGCCCGGCCGGCCAGCCGATCAGCTGCTCCATCGAGACGAAGAGAAGGAGCAGCGACAGCCCGGTGATGACGTCCGGCATGACGAGGGGCGCCGTCGACATGCCGGTCAGCAGCGCCCGCCCGCGAAACCGCCCGAAGCGCGTCAAGACGTAGGCGGCCAGCGTGCCGAGCACGACCGAGAGCGTCGCCGTCACCACCGCCACCTTGAGGCTGATCCAGGCCGAGCCGAGGATCTGCGGATCCTCGAGCAGCGCCCGGTACCATTTGGTCGAGAAGCCGCCCCAGACCGTGACCAGCTTGCTCTCGTTGAAGCTGAAGATGATCAGCGACAGGATCGGCGCGTAGAGGAAGACGAAGCCCAGGATGCAGACAACGAGAAGGATGGTCGAGGCGCGCGGCATCAGCTCTCCTCCGTCTTCGCTTGGGCGTTCCTGAGGATCATGATCGGCACGACGAGGATCACCAGCATCGCGATCGCCACGGCGCTCGCCACCGGCCAGTCGCGGTTGGAGAAGAACTCGTTCCAGAGCACCCGGCCGATCATCAGCGTGTTCGGCCCGCCGAGGAGCTCGGGGATGACGAACTCGCCGATCGCCGGCACGAAGACGAGCATGAAGCCGGCGATGACACCCGGCATCGAGAGCGGCAGCGTCACGTGGAAGAAGGTCGCCGCCGGCCGCCCGCCGAGATCGGCCGAGGCTTCGAGCAGGCTCTCGTCGAGCTTCACGAGGTTGGCGTAGAGCGGCAGGATCATGAACGGCAGATAGGTATAGACGATGCCGAGATAGACGGCGAAGTTCGTCTGCAGCATCACCAGCGGCTGGTCGATGATCCCGGCCCAGAGCAGGAAGTTGTTGATGACCCCGTTCGAGCGCAGGAACCCCTGCCAAGCGTAGACGCGCAGCAGGAACGAGGTCCAGAACGGCAGGATCACCAGCGTCAGCAGGATCGAGCGCCGCCCCTCCGGGCTCCGCGCGATATAGTAGGCGATTGGATAGCCGACGAAGAGCGTGATGACCGCCGAGACGAAGGCGATCCTGAGCGAGGACACATAGGCGTTGAGATAGAGCGGGTCGTCGAAGAGGAAGGCGAAGTTGCCGAAGTTGAGCGTGACGATCGCCCGGAGCCCGTCCCACTCGAGCAGCGGCGTGAAGGGCGGACGCGCGATCGCCGCCTCGCTCAGGCTGATCTTCGCCACCACGAGGAAGGGCACGAGGAAGAAGACGAGCAGCCAGAGGAAGGGCACCGCGATGACGACGCTCCGCCCGCGCAGCCCGAGCCGGCGCAGCAGCGCGGCGGTCCAGCGCAGCGGCGGCAGCCGCTCGATCAATCCGCTCATTGCGTCAGCACCACTCCGGCGGTGTCGCCCCAGGTCACCCAGACGCGCTCGTCCCAGGAGATCGCGTCCTCCTCCGAGCGCGAGAGGTTGACCTTGGTCGCCTGCACCAGCTTGCCGGTGTCGAGCCGCAGCCGGTAGACCGAGAGGTTGCCGAAATAGGCCACCTCCTCCACGACGGCCGGCAGGACGTTGTGCTCCTTCTCCGGCCGCTCGCGGCTGACCCGGAGCTTCTCCGGCCGGATGGCGAACCAGAGCTGCTGGTTCAGCACGCAGGAGACCCCGTGCCCGACATAGATCTCGCCCCCGACCTCGGGGCTCGTGATCGAGATATAGTCCGGCTCGTCCTCGGACACGCGCCCCTCGAACATGTTCACCGTGCCGACGAAGTCGGCCACGAAGCGCGAGTTCGGATATTCGTAGACCTGGGACGGCTCGCCGACCTGGACGATGACGCCGGCGTTCATCACCCCGATGCGGGTGGAGAGCGTCATCGCCTCCTCCTGGTCGTGGGTGACGACGATGAAGGTGACGCCGAGCGTCTCCTGGATCTTGATGAGCTCGAACTGGGTCTCCTCGCGCAGCTTCTTGTCGAGCGCGCCGAGCGGCTCGTCGAGCAGCAGGAGCTTCGGCCGCTTGACGAGGCTCCGCGCCAGCGCCACCCGCTGCCGCTGGCCGCCGGACAGCTGGTGCGGCTTGCGCCGGGCGAAGGCGTCGAGCTTGACGAGGCGCAGGATGTCGGCGACGCGGTCGCGCACCTCATCGCCCTTCATCCCGTCGCGATGCAGGCCGTAGGCGACGTTCTTCTCCACCGTCATGTGCGGGAAGAGCGCGTAGGACTGGAACATCATGTTCGTCGGGCGCGCGTAGGGCGGGATGCCCGTCATGTCCTGCCCGTCGATCTCGATCCGGCCGCTCGTCGGCGTCTCGAAGCCGGCGAGCATGCGCAGGAGCGTGGACTTGCCGCAGCCGGAACCGCCGAGCAGGCAGAAGAGCTCGCCCTTCCAGATGTCGAGGCTCACATCGTCCACGGCATAGAAGTCGCCGAACTTCTTGGTGATCTTCTCGATACGGACGAATGGCCGCTCGCTGCCGGTTGCCCAGGGCTTGGCCGCCGCGACGGTCAGGGTCTCGTTCATCAGGGCTCCGCTCGTGACCCGCCCGACCTTAGAGTTCGCCCGCCGCCCCTGTCTAGAGACTCCGCGCGGTGGCGCCTCAGGACGCCGCCACCGGGCGTCGCGGCGGCTCCGGCGCGAAGCGGCGCAGCACCGCGTGCAACGCGAGGACGTCGATCGGCTTGGCGAGATAGCCGTCCATCCCGGCCGCGAGGCAGCCCTCCTGGTCGCCGAGCAGCGCGTTGGCGGTCAGCGCGATGATCGGCACCTTGCCTGCGGGCCCGGGCAGCGTGCGGATGCGCCGGGTCGCCTCGTGGCCGTCCACCTCGGGCATCTGCACGTCCATCAGCACGATGTCGAAGCCGCCGGCGGCCGCCGCCTCGAGCGCCTCGGCGCCGTTCTGCGCCACCACCACCTGGTGGCCGGCGGCATTCAGGTAGGCGCTGATCAGATACTGGTTGGTGGCATGGTCCTCGGCGAGCAGCACGCGCATCGGCGGCAGCCGGCGGGCGCCGCCGCCGGCCTCGGCGGTTCCGGCCTCCGTCCTGGCGCCCGGGCGGGTGCGTATGGTGAAGTGGAAGGTCGAGCCCATTTCCGGGACGCTGCGCACGCTGACCTCGCCGCCCATCAGCCCCACCAGCTGGCGGCAGATCGCCAGCCCCAGCCCGGTTCCGCCGGCCCGGCGGCTGAGGGAATCGTCCGCCTGCACGAAGTCCTGGAAGATCCGCTCGATCTGCGCCGCGGCGATGCCGATGCCGGTATCCTCGACCGAGACCGCCAGCACGCCCGCCTCGCCCTCGGGCGCGTAGCTCACCTTGACGCGGACCTCGCCGCGCTCGGTGAACTTCGTGGCGTTCGAGAGGAGATTGGTCAGCACCTGCCGCAGCCGCATCGGGTCGGTGACGATCCACTCGGGGACCGAGTCGTCCACCTCCGCCCCGAGGCTCAGGCCCTTCTCCTCGGCCGGCGGCGCCATCAGCTCCACCACCTCGCCGAGCAGCCGGCGGAGGTCGACGCTCTCCTCGCTGATGCGGATCTGCCCGGCCTCGAGCTTCGAGAAGTCGAGGATGTCGTTCAGGATCTGCAGCAGGCTCTGCGCCGAGGCGAGCGCGATCTTCGCCCGCTCCTGCTGGCGCGTGGGCAGCGGATCGTCGAGCATCAGCCCGAGCAGCCCGAGCACTCCGCTCAGCGGTGTCCGGATCTCGTGGCTCATGGCGGCGAGGAAGCGGGACTTCGCCATCGTCGCCGCCTCGGCTTCGAGGCGGCGCAGGTTCAGCTCCTCCTGCCGCTCGACGTCGGCGGTCATGTCCCAGACGAGCCCGACCAGCCGGCGCGACCCGTCCGGGCCCTCGTAGCGCTTCGCGACGTCGCGCACGTGCCGCACCGCGCCATCCGGCAGCTGCACGCGATAGTCGACCGCATACCGCCCGCCGCCGTGCACCGCGGCGTTGGCCGCCGCCACCGCGCGTTCGCGGTCGTCGGGATGCAGCACCCCGATCCAGTCGGCCTCGCTGAACGGCCCCTCCTCCCCCTCGCGGCCGAAGAGCCGCTTGGTCCGCTCGTCCCAGATCAGCCGGTCGGTCGCGAGATCGACGTCCCAGACCCCGATCTCCGAGGCCGCGAGCGCGAACTCGAGCCGCCAGGACAGCCGCGAGAGCTCCGCCTCCCGCTCGCGGATCAGCGCCATCTTGGCCTGGCGCGCAGTCACGAACTGCGCCGCCCCGACGATCGGCGCCGCGATCAGCAGCCCGCCGAGCGCGAAGAGGGCGCGCGTCCCCCAGAGCGGCGGCGGCTGCTGCCAGCCCCCCACGGGCACCGCGGCGATCTGCCAGGTGCCGAGCGGCACCCGGACCTCGGCGGTGACGGGCTGCCGCGCCAGAACCGCCGGATCGCCGAAGAACGGCCCGCCGCCGTCGGCCAGCCCGTTCCGGCCGCTCAACGCCACCTCGAGCCCGAGACCGGGCTCCTCCAGCCCGGCGGCGCGGTAGAGCCCCGCCTCGTCGACGACGGTCGAGAGGATCCCGAAGAACCGCCGCCCGCCCTCCCCCGCGCCATCGACGAAGATCGGCGTGCGGATGATGAAGCCGCGGCCGCCCTGCATCAAATCGAGCGGTCCAGCCAGCAGCGACTCCCCGGTCTCCCGCGCCCGCTCCACCGAGCCCATCTCGGCGGGCATGGTGCGGAAGTCGACGCCCGGCAGGCGTTCGTTTCCGACGAGCGGATAGACCTGCCGCACCACGAGATCCGGCGCCAGCGACACGTTGCGGATCGAGGGCAGGCCCGCGAGGAGCTGCTCGCCCAGCCGGTGGAACTCCGCCTGATCCATCTCCGGCCGGTAGCGCACCACCGCCGCGAACGCCCGCGCCGTCTCGAGCGGCGCGTTGAGCGCCCCCTCGAGATCGGAGCGCAGGAGCACCAGCCGCTCCTGCACCTCCGCCCGCGCCGCCTGCAGCATCGCCTCGCGGCAGCGCTTCTCGTAGGCGCCGGCGACCACCAGCACCCCGAGCAGCACCAGGGCGGCCGCGACGCCGGCGAGCCGCATGACCGAGCGCCCAGCTCCCGCGACCTTCCCCATGCCGGCGCTCATGTCCCTGCTGACTACGCTGCCACCGCTATGTACGGGAGCTTCCTTTACTCAACCTGAAATAGCATCACAATCGCGATCCGCCGTGCAATTCGGCGGGGTAGCCGGCGGAAGGGACTATTGTCCGGTTCGCACCCTGGTCCAGAGACGGGTCAGCGCGCGGTCGTCCCGCGGGTCGTGCACCGGCTGCGGGAACAGCCGCTCCATCACCTCGGCCGTCGGATAGATCGCGGGGTCGGCGAGGATCTCCGGATCGACGAAGGGCGCCGCCTCCGCATTGGCGTTGGGATAGAAGACCGCGTTCGTCACCTCGCCGATCACCTCCGGGCGCAGCAGGAAGTCGATGAAGGCATGCGCGCCGGCCGGGTTCGGGGCGTCGGCCGGGACCGCCAGCATGTCGAACCAGAGCATCGCGCCTTCCTTCGGCACCGAATAGGCGATCTCGATCCCCTGGGCCGCATTGTCGGCGGCCATGAAGACGTCGCCCGAGAAGCCGACCGAGACGCAGACCTCGCCCGATGCGAGATCGTTGTTGTACTGCACGGCGTTGAAATAGCGCACGTAGGGCCGCACCGCCTCGAAGAGCGCGGCGACCTTCTCGAGATCCTCGGCGCGCGTCGAATCGGGCGGCAGCCCCAGATAGGCGAGCGCGAGCGGCACCATCTCCGAGGCCGTGTCGAGCATGGTGATCCCGCAGTCGGCCAGCTTCGCGGCATTCCCGGGATCGAAGACCAGCGCCCAGCTGTCGACCGGCGCCTCCGGCCCGAGCCGCTCCGCCACCTTCTCGACGTTGTAGCCGATGCCGTTGGTGCCCCAGAGATAGATGGCGGCATAGGCGTTGCCGGGATCGTCCGCCTCGGCGTCGGCCAGCAGCTCCGGATCGAGGTTCTTCCAGTGCGGCAGCTTCTCCCGGTCGAGCGGCTGGTAGACCTCGGCCGGGATCTGCCGGCGCAGGAAGGTCGAGGTCGGCACCACCAGGTCGTAGCCCGAGTTGCCCGCGAGCAGCTTCGCCTCGAGCACCTCGTTCGAATCGTAGACGTCGTAGACGACCTTGATCCCCGTCTCGGCCTCGAACGCGCGGACCGTCTCCGGGCCGATGTAGTCGGCCCAGTTGTAGACGTGGATCTCCTCGGCGATCACGGGCGCGGCGAGCCAGGCGAGACCCGCAGCGATCAGGACCGGCCGCATCACTGGCCCCTCATCACTGGCCCCTCATCACTGGCCCGTCCGGACCTTGGTCCAAAGCCGGGTCATCACCCGGTCGAGCTGCCCGCCGTAGGTGACGGTCGGGAAGAGCTTCGCCATCACGTCGGCCGGCGGGAAGATCGACGGGTCGTTGCGCACCGCCTCGTCGACCAGCGGCAGCGACGCCGTGTTGGCGTTGGCATAGGAGACATAGTCGGTGATGTCGGCGGTGATCTGCGGCTCCATGATGAAGTTGATCCACTTGTGGGCCGCGTCCGGGTTCGGCGCGTCGGCCGGGATCGCCATCATGTCGAACCAGAGCTGCGTGCCCTCGACCGGCAGGCTGTAGGCGATCTCGATGCCGTTCTCCGCCTCCTCGGCGCGCGCCGCGGCGATGTAGACGTCGCCCGAGAAGCCGACCGCCACGCAGATCTCGCCGTTCGCGAGATCGGAGATATACTGCGACGAGTTGAAGTAGCGGATGTACGGCCTGACCTTCATCAGCAGGTCCGCCGCCTTCTCCATGTCCGCCGGATCGGTGGTCAGCGGATCGAGCCCGAGGTAGGCCGCGGCGACCTGCAGCATGTCGGTCGAACTGTCGAGCATGGTGATCCCGCAGTCGGCCAGCTTCGCCGCAAACTCGGGATTGAACACGAGATCCCAGCTGTCGACCGGCACATCCGCGCCCAGCCGCTCGGCGACCTTCGCCTTGTTGTAGCCGATGCCGACCGTGCCCCACATGTAGATTACGGAATGCTCGTTGCCGGGATCGTAGGCCTCGGCCTTCTCCATCAGCTCGGGGTCCATGTTCTTGAGATTCGGCAGCTTCGACTTGTCGAGCGGCATGTAGACGCCGGCCGCGACCTGCCGCTGCAGGAAGCTCGAGGTCGGCACCACCACGTCATAGCCGGAATTGCCGGCGAGAAGCTTCGCCTCGAGGACCTCGTTTGAATCGTAGACGTCATAGACGACCTTGATCCCGGTCTCCGCCTCGAACTTCGCCACCGTGTCCTCGGCGA
>NZ_CALLYO010000335.1 GCF_937858865.1 uncultured Amaricoccus sp.
CCCGCCGCGACCGGGCGGCCTTCGTCGCGCTCTTCGGGCGCTACGCCGGGCGGGTCAAGGCCTTCGCCATGCGCGGCGGGCTGCCGGCCGCCGACGCCGACGAGATCGCCCAGGACGTGATGGTCTCGGTCTGGCGCAACGCCGCGGGCTTCGATCCCGCCCGCGCCGCCGCCTCGACCTGGATCTTCGCCATCGCGCGCAACCGCCGCATCGACCAGATCCGCCGCGCCGCCCGGCCGACGCCGGATCCGGCCGACCCGCTGTTCCAGCCCGACCCCGCACCCGACGGCTTCGCGGCGCTGAGCGGCGCCGAGCGCGAGGCGCGCCTGCTCGCCGCGCTCGCCGACCTCCCGCCCGAGCAGCGCCGCGTGCTGCAGGCCGCCTTCTACGAGGGCCTCAGCCACGCCGACATCGCCCGCGCCGAGGGCCTGCCGCTCGGCACGGTGAAGTCGCGGATCCGCCTCGCCTTCCGCCACCTGCATGCGATACTGGGCGCGGATCTGGCGGAGGAGCTCGGCGATGACTGACACGGCGGCGGTGCCCATGGTCGAGGTCTGGCGCGGCGACGTCCTCGAGTCGCGCCACCGCGGCCATGCGGTCGTCTGCGACAGCCGCGGCCAGATCCGCGCCGCCTGGGGCGACCCCGCGGCGGTGATCCTGCCGCGCTCCTCCTGCAAGATGCTCCAGGCCCTGCCGCTGGTCGAGAGCGGCGCCGCCGCCGGGCTGTCCTCGGAACGGCTCGCCCTCGCCTGCGCCTCGCACCAGGGCGCGGCGATGCACGTCGGGCGCGTCGCGGCCTGGCTCGCCGACCTCGGCCTCGGCGAGCCCGACCTCCGCTGCGGCCCGCAGGTCCCCGACGACGCCACCGAGCGCCACCGGCTGCGCGCGGCCGGCGAGCCGCCCTGCCAGCTGCACAACAACTGCTCCGGCAAGCACGCGGGCTTCCTCACCCTCGCGCGCCACCTCGGCGGCGGCCCGGAATACGTCGAGATCGACCACCCGGTGCAGCGGGCGGTGCGCGCCGCCTTCGAGGAGATGTGCGGCGAGACGAGCCCCGGCTGGGGCATCGACGGCTGCTCCGCCCCGAACTTCGCCACCAGCCTGCACGGCCTCGCCCGGGCGATGGCGCGCATGGCCGACCCGAAGGGGCTGGGGCGCACCCGCGCGGCGGCGGCAGAGCGGCTCGTCGCCGCGATGCTCGCCCATCCCCTCCTCGTCGCCGGCGAGGGCCGCGCCTGCTCCGAGCTGATGGCGGCGATGGACGGCGTCGCGGTCAAGACCGGCGCCGAGGCCGTCTTCGCCGCCATCCTGCCGCGCCCGGGCCTCGGCGTCGCCCTCAAGATCGAGGACGGCGCCACCCGCGCTTCCGAAAGCGCGATCACGACCCTCCTCGTCCGCCTCGGCGCCCTCGCCGCCGACCACCCGGCGGCGCTGCGCCGGCTCCGCCCGCCCATCCTCACCCGCCGCGGCTTCCCGGCCGGCAGCCTCCGCCCCGATCCGGCCTTCTGGGCCGGGGGCGCGGCGCTCTGAGACGCGGAATCGCGTTAACGAAGGTTTCGATCTGGTTGACGCGGCGATGGATTATCGAGAGAAAACAACGGAGTCGGGCAGTGGGCACGCGTGCCCACCCCGTGCCCGACGAACCCTCTTGCAGCGGGCCCGTTCAAAGGGCATGGCCTTTGCCGGAGCGAGACGGAATAATCCGCCGCGAGGCGAGGCGGCAGCAGAGGAACGGGACAAGATGAAGATGCGCGCGCTGCTCGCGGCAGCAGCTCTCCTCGCGACGGCCGGGGCGGCCCTCGCCCAGTCCGGCGTGATCCGCGGGCAGGCGACCCCCGCGCCCTTCGACTTCAAGGCGGGCACCACCACCCTCGAGGTCGAGCTCCGCGACGTCTCGCAGGCCGACGCCCCCGCCGCGCCGCTGGCCAGCGCCGCCGTGCCGATCCGCCGCATGGGACCCATCCCCTTCGTCCTCTCCTACGACCTCGGCGCCATCGTCGCCGAGAACAGCTACGCCGTCTCGGCGCGGCTGGTGCAGGGCGGGATGCTGATCCAGCGCAGCGAGTCGCCGGCGCCGGTGCTGACCCAGGGCGGCGGCAGGACCGTCAGCCTCGCCCTCACCGCCCTCGCCACGCCCGAGCCCGTGGCCGAGACGCCGCCCGAGGGCCTGCCGGTGGCCGATCTGGTCGGCGACTGGCGCCTGACCGAGGCGGGCGGCGAGGCCGCCGCCGAGGGCGTCCGCTCGAGCCTCACCCTGACCGCCGGCGGCGAGGCCCTCGGCAGCGGCGGCTGCAACAGCTTCCGCGGCACCTACGTGGCCGGGGCCGGCGACCTCCGCTTCGGCCCCCTCGCCGCCACCCGCAGCGCCTGCCCGGCGCCGCAGACGGACCAGGAGACG
>NZ_CALLYO010000336.1 GCF_937858865.1 uncultured Amaricoccus sp.
GCCGCCCGCTCCACCGACGCCCAGGTCTGCGCCGAGTTCCGGTTGATGATCGAGGCGGTGATCGCCTAAGACCTCCGCCTAAGCCCTGGGGGCAGAGTCAAGAGTGTTCTGGAGATCCGATGCCGAGCCCGAGCTACATCCTAATGACGGCGGCCCACAACGAGGCGCGCTTCCTGCCAGACACCATCGCCAGCGTGCTCGCGCAGACTGTCCGGCCGCGCGCCTGGATCATCGTCAGCGACAGGTCGACCGACGAGACCGACGCGATCGCAGCGGCCGCAGCAGAGGCGCACGACTTCATCCGCTTCCTGCGCTTCGAAAACCCGCTCCCCCGCTCCCCCCATCCGATGGGCGGCACCTCCTGGAAGAAGGTCTCGGCGCTGCGCGCGGGCCTAGCCGCCCTCGGCGATATCTACATCGACGAGGGCGGCTACGACTATATCGGCAATCTCGATGCCGATGTGACCTTCGCGCCCGACTACTACGCCACGCTCATGCAGCGGATGCAGGCGAGCCCGCACCTCGGGATCGCCGGGGGGTTCATCTACAATGTGAGCGAAGGCCGGAAATGGCCGTATTTCGCCAACCCCGAGGTGGTCGGCGGACCGAGCCAGTTCTTCCGGCGCGAGACCTGGCAGCAAATCGGCGGCTACGTGCCCTGGGGCCAGGACGACGCGATCGCGCAGATGATGGCGCGGATGCACGGGTGGGGCGTCCGGTCGTTCGACGATCTGCGCATCCTGCACCACAAGACCGCGAAGGAGAAGAGCCGCAATCCGCTGCGCGGCAAGTTCCATGCTGGCAAGATGGAGCGGGCCATGGGCTACCATCCGTTATATGCCGCGGCGAAATGCTTCGGACGCCTAGGGCAGAAGCCGATGGTCCTCGGCAGCCTGGCACAACTCTACGGTTACACCTGGGCCGCCTGGAAGAACATCCGGACCGACCTGCCGGCCGAGGTCGTGGAGTTCAACCGCCGACAACAGCTGAAGAACCTCCGCAGACGGCTGTTCGGCGCGCGCGGCTAGCCCAGATGTCTCACCCAGGTACGTCGGGAGCCTGATCGTGGGAAAGTGCTTCTGCGACAAAGGCCTGCCCGAGAGCAGGGGCGACCCCGATGCAGAGGGAGTGTAGCGCGAAAACCCTGTTGCACAGCTTGTGACGAGCCTCGTCAGCTTTGCCCGACGATCTCATGGTTCATAGCCGAACTCCTCGAAGTCTTTCCGGAACCACTCCTGAATGATCCGGCGCGCCTCCGCGTCCAGGATCTCTCGACCGGGTCCCGACCTCGAGGCGTTGCGCACCGGTAGCGGTACCGCCTGGCCGATCCGTTCCTGGATGACCGGCCATTGCTCCTCGATCGTTTCGAGCTTGGCGA
>NZ_CALLYO010000337.1 GCF_937858865.1 uncultured Amaricoccus sp.
GGGCGCGTGCGCGGGGCCAACGCCGCCGCGCGCCGGGCGCGGCTCGACGCCGGCATCGCCACCGGCGCCGCCTGCTACCGGCTCACCCGCGAGGCCCGCCTCAACGGGGTCGCCGCGGAGGAGATCGAGCCGCGCGGCCGCCTGGTGGTGACCCGCGCCGGCCCGCGCTCCCTGCTCTGGCGCCTCGAGCGCGGGCAGCCCGCCGGATCCGCGGAGGGCGCGGGCTTCGAGACCTCGGCCTTCCCCTGGTTCCGCATCGACGCCGAAGGCCGGATCCTGCAACGCAACGCCGCGGCGGCGGCGCTGATCGAGGGCCGGCAGCGTTTCGACGAGATCCTCGCCGACGCCCCGCTCCGCCCCGACGGCGTGCACCTCCTCGCCGCGACCGGCCAGGCGGTCCGCGCCATCACCCTCGCCGCGGGCGACGACCGGCGCGAGCTCCTGCTCCTGCCGCTGCAGGGCGCCGAGATCTCCGGTCTCGTGCCCGACCACTTCCTCGAGGACCTGCCCGTCGCCCTGGCGCGGCTCGAAGCCGCCGGCCGGCTGACCTATGCCAACAAGGCCGCGCGCCAGCTCCTCGGCGACCGGGCGCAGCCGGGCGTCGACATCGCCGAGCTCCTGGAAGGCCTCGGCCGCCCGATCGCCGAGCGGCTCGCCGACACGGTGCGCGGCCGGGCGCTCGGGCGCTCCGAGATCGCCCGGCTGACCGGCGACGGCCCCGAGGTCTTCCTCCAGGTCGCCTTCACCCGCGCCGTCCTCGACGGGGCGACCTCGCTCCTCGCCGTCATCTCGGACGCGACCGAGCTCAAGACGCTCGAGGCGCAGTTCGTGCAGAGCCAGAAGATGCAGGCGGTCGGCCAGCTCGCCGGCGGCGTGGCGCACGACTTCAACAACCTGCTGACCGCCATCAACGGCCACTGCGACCTGCTGCTCATGCGCCACGACGTCGCCGACGTCGAGCATGGCGACCTGATGCAGATCCGCCAGAACGCCAACCGCGCCGCCGCGCTGGTGCGGCAGCTGCTTGCCTTCTCGCGGAAGCAGACGCTGCGGCCGACCGTGATCAACCTGCAGGACACGCTTTCCGAGCTCACCCACCTCCTCAACCGGCTGCTGAGCGACAAGGTCACGCTCAGGATCGAGCATGCCCCGGACCTCGCGCCGGTCCGGGTGGACGAGCGGCAGATCGAGCAGGTGATCATGAACCTGGTGGTGAACGCACGCGACGCCATGCCGCGCGGCGGCGAGGTGCGGATCACCACGCGGAACGTGCGGCTCGGCCACGACCTGCACCGCGACCGGGCGGTGATCCTGCGCGGCGACTACGTGATCATCGAGGTCGCCGATTCCGGGCACGGGATCCCGGAGGGCAAGCTCAACAAGATCTTCGAGCCCTTCTTCACCACCAAGCAGGTGGGCGAGGGCACCGGGCTCGGGCTGTCGACCGCCTACGGCATCGTCAAGCAGACGGGCGGCTTCATCTTCGCCGACAGCCCCCCCGGCCGCGGCGCCATCTTCACCATCTACCTGCCCGCCTACGACAAGGGCGGCCCGGTGGCGCCGGCCGAGGAGGAGCCCGAGGTGCGGCGGCCGCGGGACCTGACCGGGCGGGGGCTCGTCCTGCTGGTGGAGGACGAGGATCCGGTGCGCTCCTTCGCCGCCCGCGCCCTCCGGCTGCGCGGCTATACCGTCGTCGAGGCCGCCTCGGGGGAGGAGGCGCTCGAGATCCTCGAGGACCCCGCCCTGCACGTCGACATCATGCTCTCGGACGTCATCATGCCCGGGCTCGACGGTCCGGCCTGGGTGCGCGAGGCGCAGAAGGCCCGGCCGGATGCCAAGGTGATCTTCATGTCGGGCTATGCCGAGGACGCCTTCTCCGGCGGCGACAGCGGCGTCCGGGGGGCGAACTTCCTGCAGAAGCCCTTCACGCTCAACGAGCTGACCGAGAGGGTCAAGGATCAGTTGCAGGCCTGAGCGAGCTCCGGGGCGCACGGGTGGGCACGGGTGGGCACGCGTGCCCACCTGGTCCCGTCGTTGTTTTTGCTGGGAAATCACCCTCGCCGTCAACCAGATGGAAACCATCGTTAACGGATCCCCGCGGGGCACTCGTCGCCCGCCCGAGGCCGACCGGGCGGGCCCACGGCGTCCGGGCCGGGGCTCAGTCGCCGAGCACCTCGGCCTGGTCCTCGGACGACATGGCGAAGTCGAGGCCGTGGGCGGCGCGGATCTTGTCCTCGATCTGCAGCGCGATGTCGGGGTTCTCCTTGAGGAAGGTCTTGGCGTTCTCGCGCCCCTGGCCGATGCGCTGGTCGGCGAACGAGTACCAGGCGCCCGACTTCTCCACCACGCCGGCCTTGACGCCGAGGTCGATCAGCTCGCCGCGCTTGGAGATGCCCTCGCCGTACATGATGTCGAACTCGACCTGCTTGAACGGCGGCGCCACCTTGTTCTTCACCACCTTCACCCGGGTGGTGTTGCCGACCACCTCGTCGCGGTCCTTGATCGCGCCGATGCGGCGGATGTCGAGGCGCACGCTGGCGTAGAACTTGAGCGCGTTGCCGCCGGAGGTGGTCTCGGGGCTGCCGAACATCACGCCGATCTTCATGCGGATCTGGTTGATGAAGATCACCATGCAGTTCGACCGGCTGATCGCGCTGGTGAGCTTGCGCATGGCCTGGGACATCAGCCGCGCCTGGGCGCCGACCTGCGCCTCGCCCATCTCGCCCTCGAGCTCGGCCCGGGGCGTCAGCGCCGCGACCGAGTCGACCACGACGACCGAGACCGCGCCCGAGCGCACCAGCGTCTCGGTGATCTCGAGCGCCTGCTCGCCGGTGTCGGGCTGGGAGATCAAGAGCTCGTCGATGTCGACTCCGAGCTTCTTGGCATAGACCGGGTCGAGCGCATGCTCGGCGTCGACGAAGGCGCAGACCCCGCCCTGGCGCTGCTCCTCGGCAATGACGTGGAGCGCGAGCGTGGTCTTGCCCGAGCTCTCCGGCCCGTAGATCTCGACGATGCGGCCCTTCGGGAGCCCGCCGATGCCGAGGGCGACGTCGAGGCCGATCGAGCCGGTCGAGATCGCCTCGATGTCGAGCGCCGGCGTCGAGCCGAGCTTCATGATCGAGCCCTTGCCGAAGCTGCGTTCGATCTGCGCCAGCGCGGATTCGAGCGCCTTCTGCTTGTCCATGCCGCGTCTTTCGGAGAGGTCCACTACGGGAGAGTTCATGCTTCGCCTCTTATTCCACTTTTGTCGGATCGCGGCAATCGGAGCTTCCGTTCACGCCTTGTTCACCATGACACCATGCGCACGAAACAGGAACATTGCAAGACGAATTCG
>NZ_CALLYO010000338.1 GCF_937858865.1 uncultured Amaricoccus sp.
CCGAAGCCGCCGGTCCAGCTGTGCACGGTGATCTGCTCGCCGCCTTCCATGTGCCTACTCCGCCGCCACCGCGCTGATCCGCCCGGTCCGCTTCGCCTTGATCCGGTCCTCGATCTCGTCGCGGAAATGCCGGATCAGCCCCTGGATCGGCCAGGCCGCGGCATCCCCCAGTGCGCAGATCGTGTGCCCCTCGACCTGCTTGGTCACGTCGAGCAGCACGTCGATCTCCTCGGGCTCCGCCTCGCCCTTCACCAGCCGGTCCATCACCCGCATCATCCAGCCGGTGCCCTCGCGGCAGGGCGTGCACTGGCCGCAGCTCTCGTGCTTGTAGAAGCAGGAGAGCCGCCAGATCGCCTTGATGACGTCGGTCGACTGATCCATCACGATCACCGCCGCCGTGCCGAGCCCGGACTTCTGCTCGCGCAGCCAGTCGAAATCCATGATCGCCTCGTCGCAGAGGCTCGCCGGCAGGAGCGGCACCGACGACCCGCCCGGGATCACCGCCTTGAGGTTCTTCCAGCCCCCCCGCACCCCGCCGCAATGCTTGTCGAGCAGCTCGCGCAACGTGATCGACATCGCGTCCTCGACCACGCAGGGCCGCTCCACGTGCCCCGAGACGGCGAAGATCTTCGTCCCCGCATTGTTCGGCCGCCCGAAGCTCGCGAACCAGCCCGCGCCACGGCGCAGGATCGTCGGCGCCACCGCGATCGACTCGACGTTGTTGACCGTCGTCGGGCAGCCGTAGAGCCCGGTATTCGCCGGAAATGGCGGCTTCAGCCGCGGCATCCCCTTCTTGCCCTCGAGGCTCTCGAGCAGCGCCGTCTCCTCGCCGCAGATATAGGCCCCCGCGCCATGCGCCAGATAGAGGTCGAAGTCCCACCCCGAGCCGCAGGCGTTCTTGCCGATCAGCCCCGCGTCATAGCATTCGTCGATCGCGATCTGCAGCGCCTCGCGCTCGCGGATATACTCGCCCCGGAGGTAGATGTACCCGGTGTTCGCCCCCATGGCGAAGCCGGCGATCAGGCACCCCTCGACCAGCGTATGCGGGTCGTGCCGCATGATCTCGCGGTCCTTGCAGGTCCCGGGCTCGGACTCGTCGGCATTGACCACCAGATAGTGCGGGCGGCCGTCGGACTGCTTCGGCATGAACGACCACTTCAGCCCGGTCGGGAACCCCGCCCCGCCGCGGCCGCGCAGCCCGCTCGTCTTCATCTCCTCGATGATCTTGTCCCGCCCGCGGGCGATCAGGCCCGCCGTGCCGTCCCAATGCCCACGCGCCCGCGCGCCCGCCAGGCTGCGGTCGTACATGCCGTAGAGGTTGGTGAAGATCCGGTCCTTGTCCGCCAGCATCGCCAGGATTCCCTCAGGTCGACTCGCCGCGGTCCACGCGCTGCGAATGCTCGGTCTCGCCGCCGGCGGCGAGGATCTTCGCCTGCCCCACCCAGTCGTCGCGCACCACGCGCCCGGTGAAGCCCTCGAGGTTCGACTCGATCCACTCGATCTCTGCCGGCCCCCAGGCCGCGATCTGGCTGAAGTGGTGGACGCCGTTCGCGTTCAGCAACTCGGCGAGCTTCGGCCCGACGCCCTTCAGCCGCATCAGGTTGTCCGCCCCGCCCTCGAGCGGCGCGGCCAGTGCCGCCGGCCTGCGCGCCGCGACCCCGGACGCCGCCGGGGCCGGCGCCGCGTCCCCGAGAGCCGCCCGCGCCGCCTCGCCGGCGGCCCGCGCCGCGTCCCTGACCCGCTCGCTGATCGCGCCCGCGTCCGGCGCGGGAGCCGCCGGCGGGGCCGTGACGGGCGCCGGAGCGGGGCTCGCGACCGGGCCCGCCAGCGGCGCCGCCGGAGCGGGAGCCGCATGGTAGCCCGCCGCCACGCCCGGGCCGTCGTCGGCCGGGGAGGGCCCGATGAGGCGGCTCAGCACGAAGCCGAGAATGATGAAGGTCACGCCGGCGAAGATGATCCCGCCCGCCGCCTCGTGCAGGATCTTGCCCACGATCAGGCCGACCACGATCGCCCCCACGATCGCCGCCACCCAACTCACCAGCGACCAGAAGACGCCGCTGTTCTCACTCTGGCTTGCTGCCATCTCTACCTCCGAGCCTCCCGTCACTCGTCCCTGATCCGCTTCAGCGCGTGGGGCGTGCCCTCCTGCTCCGCCAGCTCCCGCGCCTGCTCGACCCAGCCGTCGCGGGTCACCCGTCCGTGGAAGCCGTCGAGGTTCTCGTCGACCCAGGCGACCTCCTCGGGCGTCCAGCCGGCGATCTGGGAGAAGTGGAAGTAGCCGAGCCGATGCAGCAGCGCCTCGAGCTCCGGGCCGACCCCCTTGATGAGCTTCAGGTCGTCCGCACCGTCGCCGCGGGGCGCCGCCAGCCCGGCGGGCCGCACCGGCGTCACCGCCGGCCCGTGGTCGCTCCGCGCCGCCCGATCGACCCGGGGCGCCTTCTGCGCCGATCCCGGCATCCGCCGCGGACGCTCCTCGCCGGTGATCCGCGCCACCGTGTCGCCGAGCGTCTCGGCCAGCGTCACCGAGGCGTTGGCCGCGTTCACCCGCTCACCGCCGGCGAGCGAGCTGAGCTCGCCCTTCGGCTCGGAGGCGAAGCGCCCGTTCTGCGGCCCCGGCCGCGGCACTTCGCCGCGGGCCAGCGCATCGAGGATCTCCTCGAACCGCTCCGCCGTCAGGTCCTCGTAATAGTCCTTGCCGATCTGCGCCATCGGCGCGTTGGCGCAGGCCCCGAGGCACTCGACCTCCTCCCAGGAGAGCTTGCCGTCGGGCGAGACCTCGTGCGGGTTGGCCGCGATCTTCCGCTTGCAGACCTCGATCAGCGCCTCCGCGCCGCAGATCATGCAGCTCGTCGTGCCGCAGACCTGCACGTGCGCCACGCTGCCGGTCGGCTGCAGCTGGAACATGAAGTAGAAGGTCGCGACCTCGAGCACGCGGATCGAGGCCATGTCGAGCATCCGCGCGATCTCCTCGATCGCCGGCTTCGAGATCCACCCCTCCTGCTCCTGCGCCCGCCAGAGCAGCGGGATGACCGCCGAGGCCTGCCGCCCCTCGGGAAACTTGCCGATCTGCGCCTTCGCCCAGTCGAGATTGGCCGGCGTGAAGGCGAAATGCCCAGGCTGCTCGGGATGCAGACGGCGGAACATCAGCGATCCACCTCCCCGAAGACGATGTCGAAGCTGCCGAGCGCCGCCGAGATGTCGGCCAGCATGTGCCCCTTGCAGACATGGTGCATCGCCGCGAGGTGCGGATAGCCCGGCGCCCGCAGCTTCACCTTGTAGGGCTTGTTCGTCCCGTCGCTGACCAGATAGACCCCGAACTCCCCCTTCGGCGCCTCGACCGCGGCATAGACCTCGCCCTCGGGCACGTGGAAGCCCTCGGTATAGAGCTTGAAGTGGTGGATGAGCGCCTCCATCGAGGTCTTCATCACCGCCCGCCGCGGCGGCGAGATCTTGCCCCGCGTCAGCACCTCCTCGCCGCGGCAGGAGGCGAGCTTCTCCACCGCCTGCAGGATGATCTTCGTCGACTCGCGCATCTCGTGCATCCGGCAGAGATAGCGGTCGTAGCAGTCCCCGTTCGTCCCGAGCGGAATCCGGAAGTCGAACTCGTCGTAGCACTCGTAGGGCTGCGAGCGCCGCAGGTCCCAGGCGATCCCCGACCCGCGCACCATCACCCCCGAGAAGCCGAGCGCCTGGCACTCCTCCTGGCTCACCACCGCGATGTCGACGTTGCGCTGCTTGAAGATGCGGTTCTCGGTCAGCAGGATCTCGATGTCGTCGAGCACCTGCGGGAAGGCCCGCGCCCATTCGGCGATGTCGGCGATCAGATCCTCGGGCAGGTCCTGGTGCACGCCGCCCGGCCGGAAATAGGCCGAATGCAGCCGCGCTCCGCAGGCCCGCTCGTAGAAGATCATCAGCTTCTCGCGCTCCTCGAACCCCCAGAGCGGCGGGGTCAGCGCGCCGACGTCCATCGCCTGCGTGGTGACGTTGAGCAGGTGGTTCAGGATCCGCCCGATCTCGGAGTAGAGCACGCGGATGAGCTGCCCCCGCCGCGGCACCGGCGTCGCGGTCAACTTCTCGATCGCCAGGCACCAGGCATGCTCCTGGTTCATCGGCGCCACATAGTCGAGCCGGTCGAGATAGGGCAGGTTCTGCAGGTAGGTCCGGCTCTCCATCAGCTTCTCGGTGCCGCGGTGCAGCAGCCCGATGTGCGGGTCGCACCGCTCGACGATCTCGCCGTCGAGCTCGAGCACCAGGCGCAGCACGCCGTGCGCCGCCGGATGCTGCGGCCCGAAGTTGATGTTGAAGTTGCGGATCTTCTGCTCGCCGACGAGCACGTCGCCTTCCATGCTCAGGCCCCCTTCTTCTCGTCGCCGGGCAGGATGTATTCGGCTCCCTCCCAGGGCGACATGAAGTCGAACAGCCGGTACTCCTGGGTGAGCTTCACCGGCTCGTAGACCACGCGCTTCTGCTCCTCGTCGTAGCGCACCTCGACGTAGCCGGTGGTCGGGAAGTCCTTCCGAAGCGGATACCCGCGAAAACCGTAGTCGGTCAGGATCCGCCTGAGGTCCGGGTGCCCCGAGAAGAGGATCCCGTACATGTCGAAGACCTCGCGCTCGTACCAGTCGGCCGAGGGGAACTCGTCCACGATCGAGGGCACCAGCTCGTCCTCGCGCACCTCCGCCTTCACCCTGACCCGCTGGTTCAGGTGCATGGAGAGGAAATGATAGACGACATCGAAGCGCTTCTCGCGCTGCGGCCAGTCCACCGCGGTGATGTCGATCAGCGTGGTGAAGCGGCAGCTCGGGTCGCTGCGCAGATGGGCCACGAAAGCCGGGATCGTCTCCGGCGCCACCGTGAGGGTGAGCTCCCCGTAGCGGACCTCGGTGGCCAGGAGCGCCCGCTCCTGGCGCAGCGCGATGGTCTCCCTCAGCTCGTCGAGCGCAGTATCCATCTCAGTCCTTCGCGACCTTCCCGGTGGCTAGCGGCCCGCGTCAGCGGACGATCGTCCCGGTGCGCCTGATCTTACGTTGCAGCTGCAGGATGCCGTAGAGCAGCGCCTCGGCGGTCGGCGGACAGCCCGGCACGTAGACGTCCACCGGCACGATCCGGTCGCACCCCCGGACCACCGAATAGCTGAAGTGATAATAGCCCCCGCCATTGGCGCAGGATCCCATCGAGATCACGTAGCGCGGCTCCGGCATCTGGTCGTAGACCTTCCTGAGCGCCGGGGCCATCTTGTTGGTCAGCGTCCCCGCCACGATCATCAGGTCCGACTGCCGCGGGCTGGCCCGCGGCGCGGTGCCGAATCGCTCGAGGTCGTAGCGCGGCATCGAGGTCTGCATCATCTCGACCGCGCAGCAGGCGAGCCCGAAGGTCATCCAGTGCAGGCTGCCGGTGCGCGCCCAGTTGATCGCCGCCGCCGTCGAGGTGACGAGGAAGCCCTTGTCGGCCAGCTCGTCCGACAGCGTCCGCGAGACGAGGTCGGGCTGCTCGAGATGCGCGCCGGGCCGCCCGGCGGCCGGCTCGACGATCCTGCCGCCGACCGCGGCCTGTGACTCGGTGTTGGTGACGCTCGGCTCTACTCCCATTCGAGCGCTCCCTTCTTCCATTCGTAGGCGAAGCCGATGGTCAGCACCGCCAGGAACACCATCATCGACCAGAGGCCGAACGCGCCCACGTGCTGGAAGGCGACCGCCCAGGGAAAGAGGAAGGCCACCTCGAGGTCGAAGATGATGAAGAGGATCGACACGAGGTAGAAGCGCACGTCGAACTTCATCCGCGCGTCGTCGAAGGCGTTGAAGCCGCATTCGTAGGCGGAGATCTTCTCCGGATCGGGGTTCCGCACCGCCACGACCACCGCCGCGAGCAGCAGCACCAGCCCGAGAGCGATGGCGAGGCCGATGAAGATCAGGATCGGAAGGTACTCGCGCAGCAGCTCGCTCAACTCCGCCCTCCTTCGCCTGCACCGGGGACGGCTCGCACCGCACCCCGCAATTCATCGGTGGCTTATCTTCCGCATCGCACAAGGTCAACCGACAGCGGGGCCGCCGCCGCGCCACTCTGACACCCTTTTCCGGGTCTCGCAAACCGTCGGTTTGGGCGTCGCGAAACCATTCCGCCCTTCCCCGATTCCCCTCTCGCGAGGTCGAGCGCGTCGCGCTTCCTCAGCGCCGCCTGCAGGGCTCCGCCCGGCGCTGCCCGCCACGGTCAAGGCGACGGACGGCTCCGATCCTTACGCCTGGAGCCGCAGCAACAATGGACGAGCGCGCGAGCGGCGATCGAAACAGCCCGCGGATCAGGCCGATACCTCCCGACGCGAGACTTGCCCCCCAGCGAAACCTTCCGTGAACATCCTTCCGCTAGCCTCTGCCCAGCCCAAGCCCTCGCAGGACCCGCCCAATGCCGGCCGACACAGACCTCCCCCGCCGAACCCCGCTCCGCGACGCCATCGCCGAGGCCCTCTTCACCACCGCCGGGGCCGACGCCGCCGTCGAGCTCCGCGCGCTGGTCGCCGCCCGCGAGACCCGCGCCGAGCGCCTCTTCGCCCGCTACCGCGGCCGCCCCTCCCGGGCGCTCCGCCGCGGCCGCTGGACCGACGGCATCCCCGGCGCCATCTGGTAGCTACTCCGCCGCCTGCGCGTAGCTCTCCATCGGCGGGCAGGAGCACATCAGGTTCCGGTCCCCCCAGGCATTGTCCACCCGGTTGACCGGCGCCCAGTACTTGTCCACCCGGAAGGCCCCGGGCGGATAGCAGGCCGCCTCGCGCGAATAGGGCCGCTCCCACGCCCCCACCAGATCCTCGACCGTGTGCGGCGCGTTGCGCAGCGGATTGTTCTCCGGGTCCATCTCGCCCCGCTCGATCGCCCGCGCCTCCGCCGCGATCGCCAGCATCGCCGTCACGAACCGGTCGAGCTCCGCCTTCGGCTCGCTCTCGGTCGGCTCGATCATCAGCGTGCCGGCCACCGGCCAGCTCATCGTCGGCGCATGGAAGCCGCAGTCGATCAGCCGCTTCGCCACGTCGTCGACCGTCACGCCCGCCTCCTTGAAGACCCGCGTGTCGACGATGCACTCGTGCGCCACCCGCCCGTTCCGCGAGAAGAGGATCGGCCAGGCCTCCTTCAGCCGCGCCGCGATGTAGTTGGCGTTCAGAATCGCCACCTTCGTCGCCTGCGTCAGCCCGGCACCCCCCATCATCAGGCAGTAGGCCCAGGAGATGACCAGGAGCGACGGCGACCCGAAGTCCGCCGCGCTCACCCGCCCGGCGCCCCCCGGCCGCCCCGGCAGGAAGGGCGCGAGATGCGCCTTCACCCCGATCGGCCCCATCCCCGGCCCCCCGCCGCCATGCGGGATGCAGAAGGTCTTGTGCAGGTTCAGGTGGCTCACGTCCGACCCGATGTCGCCCGGCCGCGCCAGCCCGACCATGGCGTTCATGTTCGCCCCGTCGAGATAGACCTGCCCGCCGTGCGCATGCGTGATCTCGCAGACCTGCCGCACCGTCTCCTCGAAGACCCCGTGCGTCGAGGGATAGGTCACCATGCAGGCCGCCAGCCGCGCCGCATGCTCCTCCGCCTTCGCCCGGAAATCCGCCAGATCGACGTCGCCGTTCTCCGCCGCCGCCACCGGCACCACCCGCATCCCGGCCATCTGCGCGCTCGCCGGATTGGTCCCGTGCGCCGAGGTCGGGATCAGGCAGACGTCCCGCTGCGCCTCCCCCCGGCTCGCATGCCAGGCCCGGATCGCCAGCAGCCCGGCATACTCCCCCTGCGCCCCCGAATTCGGCTGCATCGAGAAGGCGTCGTACCCGGTGATCGCGCAGAGCTTGCCGCAGAGATCCCCGATCACCTCGGCATAGCCCTCGGTCTGGTCCGACGGCACGAACGGATGGATGTCCGCGAACTCGGGCCAGGAGAGGGCCATCATCTCCGCCGTCGCGTTCAGCTTCATCGTGCAGGACCCGAGCGGGATCATCGCCCGGTCGAGCGCCAGATCCCGGTCCGCCAGCCGCCGCATGTAGCGGGTGATCTCCGCCTCGGCCCGGTTCATGTGAAAGATCGGGTGCGCCAGATACTCGCTTGTCCGGATGAGGTTTTCCGGCAACCGATACTCATGGTCCAGATCGCGGTCCAGCATGTCCCCGCCGAACGCCCGCCAGACGGCCTGCGTATGCTCCCGCCGCGTCCGCTCGTCGAGCGAGATGCCGATCCGGTCGTCGCCCACCTTGCGGAGGTTGATCCCCTGCGCCACCGCCGCCTTCAGGATCACCCCCTGCAGCGCCCCCACCCGGACCGTGATCGTATCGAAGAACGCCGCCGGCTCCACCTCGAACCCGAGGCTCTCCAATCCCTTCGCCAGCCGCACCGTCTTGCGGTGGATCCGCTGCGCGATGGCGCGCAACCCCTCCGGCCCATGGAACACCGCATACATCGACGCCATCACGGCAAGCAGCGCCTGCGCCGTGCAGACGTTCGAGGTCGCCTTCTCCCGCCGGATATGCTGCTCGCGCGTCTGCAGCGCCAGCCGATACGCCCGGTTCCCGCGCGCGTCGATCGAGACCCCGACGATCCGCCCCGGCATCGACCGCTTCAGCCCGTCCTTCACCGCCATGTAGGCCGCATGCGGCCCGCCATACCCGAGCGGCACCCCGAACCGCTGCGTCGAGCCCACCGCCACGTCCGCCCCCATCTCCCCCGGCGGCCTGAGCAGCGTCAGCGCCAGCGGATCCGCCGCCACGCAGGCGAGCGCCCCTGCCGCATGCAGCGCCGCGATCGGCCCGGAGAAGTCGTGACAGGCGCCATAGGTTCCCGGATACTGGAAGACCGCCCCGAAGACCCGCCCCGGCTCGAGGTCGGCGAAGGGATCGCCCACCACCACCTCCCAGCCGAACGGCTCCGCCCGGGTGCGGATCACGTCGATCGTCTGCGGATGGCAGTCCCGGTCGACGAAGAAGGCCCCGGCCTTCGACTTGGCCGCCCGCCGGCAGAGCGCCATCGCCTCCGCCGCCGCCGTCGCCTCGTCGAGCAGCGAGGCGTTCGCCACGTCGAGCCCGGTCAGGTCGCAGACCATGGTCTGGAAGTTCAGCAGCGCCTCCAGCCGCCCCTGGCTGATCTCCGGCTGATACGGCGTATAGGCGGTATACCAGGCCGGATTCTCCAGGATGTTCCGCTGGATGACCGGCGGCGTCACCGTGCCGTAGTACCCCTGCCCGATCAGGCTGGTCAGCACCTTGTTCTTCCCCGCCGTCCGCCGCAGCCGGTGCAGCGCCGCCTGCTCCGAGAGCGCCGGCCCGAAGGCGAGAGGCTCCCGCAGCCGGATATCCGCCGGCACCGTCTCGTCGATCAGCGCATCGAGCGAGCCGGCCCCCACCACCTCGAGCATCTCCGCCATCTCCGACGGCGACGGCCCGATGTGCCGGCGATTGGCGAAATCGTAGGGATGATACTCGGATTCCTTGAAGGACATGGGATTCCCGCGAAAAGTTGGGTCGGCGGCACTATGTGCGCATCCGCGGAGAGGGGGCAAGGTCCGCCGTTTCCCGCCGTCGCCCCGGAGGCGACTGGCGGACGTCAGAGAAGCGCCTTGAACTCCACGAGAAGGGTGGCCGTCTGGCTCATGCCGACCTTTTCCAGCCGCAGGATCAACCCTTCCGCGTCCAGATGAGGATTGTTGAATCTCTCCCGCATCTTGCGGAGTGCCGCGACGGCCTCGACACCTTTCAGATCAATGCAATCCATCACGAAATCATCAACTTTCATCGGCTCGATCTGGTGAATGGCCAAAGCTTCCTTGGGAAAATCCTTCAGATTGTTCGTGACGATGACGCTCGCCCTCGTCTTTATCGCCGCCGCCAGCACATGCCGATCGTTCGGATCCGGCAACGCCAGGCCGTCGATGAGGGCCTCGCCGTCGCAGACGACAGCTTCGGGGAAGGCATCCTCGATGTTCCGCCGCTGGCGGCGCGCCGTCTCCGCGTCGCCGTACAGCCTGACGAACGCGGTCTCGAACTCCGCCAGGGTCGTCGCGGACCACCTCGGCCGAAAGAAGCCCTCCTCGGCCAGGCTCAGGACCACGTTCCTGCTCAACGCACCGACAAGAACATCCGTATCGACGACGACAGTGAACCGGTCGGCGCGGTGAATCAAATCAGCCCCTTCTCCGAATCCAGCGCGGCCATCTCGGACAAGGCCCTGGATCTGGTTTCGTCCCGGCGCGCCTTGTAGGCAAACAGGTCGTCGGCCCTCACCCGCCGATGGCGCCCCGTCTTCGTGAAGGGAATCCTGTTCTCCTCCAGCAGCTTGATGAGAAACGGCCGGGAGACGTTCAGCAGGTCGGCCGCTTGCTGGGTCGACAGCTCCGCATTGACCGGGATGAGCCGAAAACCCTTGCCGCTGGCGATCAGGCGCAGAACCGTCAGGAACGTCTGCGCGATCGCCGGCGACAGGACGACGGTTTCCCTTTGCCCTTTCTGGGGGACCACCTCGAGCCTGGTGTCATCGTCCTCCCTGACTATCCCGGCCATGATGGTCCGAAGGTGATCCGCATTCGCGATTTCAACCTCGGTCGGTAGACGCTCGGCAAAGGTGTCCATGGCTGGCGCGTTCATGATCGGTCTCCTTCGAAGAAGGGTGCGTCGGCAGCTCGAATGCGTCGGGTAGCTTCACCCGCTATCACATAGCACATCGCTCAATATTCGCAACAATCGAAGCCAGCGAAATATCCGCAAGAATTTCACGATTCATGACGCCCGATCGACGCCTTCGCGGGGTTCTCGTCACCCGCCCCGGTCGAACACCTCGTCCACCGGCACCTGCAGCGCGGTGACCAGATGGTTCGTCCGCGCCGCCAGCCCGATCACCCGCAGCAGCTCCGCGTGCTGCGCCTCCGTCATCCCCTTGGCCCGCGCCGACGCCGTGTGCGAATGCACGCAATAGGGGCAGGCGTTCGCCGTCGAGACCGCGATGTAGACCAGCTCCTTCACCAGCGGGTCGAGCGCCCCCGGCGCCATCACCGCCTTCACCTCCTCCCACACCCGCCGCAGTTCCGCCGGGTCATGGGCGAGCGCGCGCCAGAAGTTGTTGACATAGTCCGTACCGCGCACCGCGCGGATGTCCTCGAAGACCGCCCGCGCCTCCGGGGCGAGTTCGGCGTCGCCGAGCAGGGGAACCGTCGCCATGGCTCAGGCCAGCGCGATGACCCGGGTCGGCCCGCCGCTGCCGCCCTGGTGCTTCGGCGCGCCCACGAAGACCGTCGCCCCCGCCGCCGGGACCCGGTCGAGGTTCGCCACCGCCTCGAGCCCCCAGCGGTTCTGCGACAGCCAGGCGCTGTGCGCGGCGAAGTCGGGCGACGGCCCGTGGTCGAGGGACAGCGTGTCGACCGCAATCCCGACCGCCCCCGTCTCGAGCAGCATCTGCGCCGCCTCGACATGGAAGCCGGGGAAATGCATCTTCCCCTCCGCGTCGGCATTGCGGAAGCCGTCCGACCCGAGCTTCTCCCCCCAGCCCGAGAGCATGGCGACGCAGGCCTTCTCCGGGATCTCGCCGTTGGCCGCGATCCAGGCCGCCAGGTCGTCCGGCGTCAGCTGCGCATCGGCATCCGCCGCCGCCTTCCCCCGGATGTCCACCACGCAGAGCGGCACCACCAGGTTCGCCACTGGCACCGCATCGACCGACTGCCCGTCGGCCGAGAAATGCAGCGGCGCGTCCATGTGCGTCCCGGTGTGCTCGTTCACCCGCAGCTCGAAGAGGTTGAAGCCGTCCTTGCCGAAGGCGAACTTCTGCTCGCGGAAGAACTGCTGCCCGCCGAAGAAGGTCGGGAAATCCTCGGTCAGCGTGTGGGTCAGATCCTCGATCGCACCCGCCGGGATCGTCGCGCCCGACCCCTGCGCCCGCGCCGCCCCGGGGACCAGGCCCACGCCGGCCGCCGCCAGCGCCGCGCCCGCACCCCCGAGCAGCGCCCGCCGGCTCAGCATCCGCTCCTTCACCCGTTCGATCACGCAGGCGTCGCACATCCGCCGTGTCCTCCCCTTCGCCCTCGCGCACCCGCGCCACGCCCGTATTGACAACGTATAGACAAGAAATTCCACACGTCATTTCAAGGCCTTGCCGGGTGGGCACACGTGCGCGGGCGTGCGCGCAGGCTTCAGGCGATGTACGCCCGGTAGGCCTCCTCGTCCATCAGCCCGTCGAGATCGGCAGGATCGGCCAGCGTCATCTTGAAGAACCAGCCGTTCTCCATCGGGTCCTCGTTGACCAGCGCCGGGTTCTCCACGATCGCGGGGTTCACCTCGGTGATCTGCCCGTCGAGCGGCGCGGCGATGTCGCTCGCCGCCTTCACCGACTCGATCGTCACGACCTCCTCGCCCTTGACGACCGTCACCCCCTCCTCGGGCAGTTCGACGAAGACGAGATCGCCGAGCTGCTCGGCGGCGTGCTCGGTGATCCCCACGATCACCTCCTCGCCATCCTGCTTCAGCCACTCGTGCTCCTCGGTGAATCGCAGCATCCGTCTCTCCGTTCTCTCGCGACCCTCACGCCCTCTTGTGGCCCGGCTGAACCAGGGGCAGCTTCGCCACTGTGACCGGCAGCATCTTCCCGCGCAAGCGCCCGAAGAGCCGCGTCCCCGGTGCCGCCCGGTCGATCGCGACATAGCCCATGGCGACCGGCCGATCGAGGCTCGGCCCGAAGCCGCCGGACGTCACCACCCCGACCTCCGCCCCCTCCTCGTCCGCGAAGAGCTCCGTTCCCCCCCGCATCGGCGCCCGCCCCTCCGGCAAGAGCCCGACCCGCCGCCGCGCCGCCCCCGAGGCGATCTGCCCGAGGATGACCTCCGCCCCCGGAAATCCCCCCGCCCGCGCGCCGCCCGCCCGCCGCGCCGGCTGGATCGCCCATTCCAGCGCCGCCTCGACCGGCGTCGTCGTCCGGTCGATGTCGCTGCCGTAGAGGCAGAGCCCGGCCTCGAGCCGCAGCGAATCGCGCGCCCCGAGCCCGACCGGCAGCACCCCCTCCGCCCCGAGCAGCCGCTCGGCGAAATCCACCGTATGCTCCTCGGGCAGCGAGATCTCGAACCCGTCCTCCCCCGTATAGCCCGAGCGCGACACCACCGCCCGCACCCCCGCGAAGTCGATCTCCCGCACGTCCATGAACCGCATCGTCCCGACGTCGGGATGGAGCCCGCCCAGCGCCTCCGCCGCCCTCGGCCCCTGCAGCGCGACCAGCCCGCGCTCCAGCGGCTCGACCTCGCACCCTTCGAGCCCCGCCTCGAGATGCGCGAGATCGTCCGCCTTGCAGGCGGCATTCACCACCACGAGCAGATGGTCGCCCCGGTTCGCCACCATCAGGTCGTCGAGGATCCCGCCCCCCTCGTCGGTGAAGAAGCCGTACCGCTGCCGCCCCTCCGCCAGCCCGACGAGATCGACCGGCACCAGCGCCTCGAGCGCCCGCGCCGCGTCCGCCACCTCGCCCGACTTCGCCCGGACCGCGACCTGCCCCATGTGGCTCACGTCGAAGAGCCCGGCCGCGGCCCGCGTGTGCAGATGCTCCTTCAGGATCCCCGTCGGATATTGCACCGGCATGTCGTAGCCGGCGAAGGGCACCATCTTCGCCCCGAGCCCCACATGCAGCGCATGCAGCGGCGTCTTGCGCAGTTCCTCGCTCACCCGGATGACCTCCTGCCGACCCTGGCGAACTCTAGGTAGCCCACCCCCCTCTTGCAACCGCCCCGCCGTCCGTCGCACCATGCCCCCGCCGCAGGCGGAGGACGCGCTCCCGTGACATGGTCCACCAAGATCGGGCGGTTCGCCGGAATCGACGTCTACGTCCACGCCACCTTCTTCCTGCTCCTCGCCTGGGTGGCCTGGGCCTACTATGCCGAGACCGGAACGCTCGAGGGCGTCGGCTCCCGCATCCTCCTCGTCCTTCTCCTCTTCCTCTGCGTCGTCCTGCACGAATACGGCCACGCGCTCACCGCCCGCCGCTTCGGCATCGGCACCCGCTCGATCACGCTGCTGCCGATCGGCGGCCTCGCCCTCCTCGAGAAGATGCCGAAGGACCCGCGCGAGGAGATCATCGTCGCCCTCGCCGGCCCGGCGGTGAACGTCGTGATCGCCACCCTGCTCTATCTCCTCCTCGGCGTCAGCGCCCGGCCCGGCGCGCTGCTCGACCTCTCGGGCAGCCTCCTGCCGACGCTCCTCGTCGCCAACCTCATGCTCGCCATCTTCAACCTCCTGCCCGCCTTCCCGATGGACGGCGGGCGGGTGCTGCGCGCCACCCTCGCCATGCGCATGGACCGGGTGCGCGCCACCGCCATCGCCGCCCGCGTCGGCCAGGGCCTCGCCATCGGGCTCGGGCTCCTCGGCCTCCTCGGCAATCCGATCCTCATCCTCATCGCCGCCTTCATCTGGATCGGCGCCGGCACCGAGGCGGTCGCGGTCGCCACCGACGA
>NZ_CALLYO010000339.1 GCF_937858865.1 uncultured Amaricoccus sp.
TCGTCCGCTACCTGACGGGCGATCACCCCGAGCAATCGCCGCGCGCCCGCGCCCTCATCGACGGTGCGGCGGTCTTCGTGCCGGTGACGGTCCTGCTGGAGACGGAATGGGTGCTGCGCAGCGTCCGTGGTGGCGCGACAGCGAGCGTGATCGAGGCGCTCCGCGCCTTCGGCGGGCTTCCGACCGTCACGATCGAGGATGGCGACTCGGTCGCCGTGGCGCTCGACCTCGCCGCCGGGGGCATGGATTTCGCCGACGCGCTGCATCTGAGCCGGACGCGTCACTGCGAGGCCTTCGCCACTTTCGACCGCCGTCTGGCGAAGGTCGCCCGCAGGGCCGGCTACCCGGCCGTGCGCGATGCGTGAGCGCCCGTAATCGTTGCAATCGGGGGGCGGGGGACGCAAGGTTTCGGCGGGCGGGGACGAAACCGCCGGGGACTGACCAGGGAGGAAGGGAAATGAAGGGGATAGGCGGCAGGCTGCTGGCCGGCGCCGTGGTGCTCGGCTTGAGCGCCTCGGGGGCCTGGGCGAAGACGTTCTACTGGATCTCGCACGGCTCGCCGGCCGATCCGGTCTGGACCTACTTCCTGCAGGGCGCGGAGCAGTGGGCGGCGGATACCGGCAACACGGTCAATACCTCGTTCCACAACGGCGACGTGGCGAGCCATCAGGAGGCGGTGCGCGCGGCGATCTCGGCCAGCGCGGACGGGATCGTCACCACCTCGCCGGATCCGGGGAGCCTGGTCGAGGTGGCCGGGGAGGCGGTCGAGGCCGGGATCCCGATCATCAACTTCAACACGCCGGACCCGACGGCGCCGTTCGACGCCTATGTCGGCGGCGACAATGTGGTCTTCGGGCGGAACTGGGCGCAGTACCTGGTCGACAAGGGGCTGGTGAAGGAAGGGGACTTCGTCTGGATGCCGGTCGAGGTGCCGGGCGCCACCTACGGGGTGCAGGAGGAGGAGGGGATCAAGTCGGTCTTCGAGCCGCTCGGGATCACCTACGAGGTGACCGACGCGACGCTGGACCAGGCGGAGATCATCACGCGGATGTCGGACTATCTGACCGCGAATCGCGACAGGATCTCGGCGATCATCGGGCTGGGCGATCTCGTGACCGGGTCGATCAAGCGGGTCTTCGACCAGGTCGGCGTGGCGGCGGGGGACATTCCGGTGGTGGGCTGGGGCAATTCGCTCGACACCACCCAGGAGGTGCTCGAGGGCTACGTCAACGCGGCGCAGTGGCAGGATCCGCAGGCGACCTCCTATGTGGCGCTCTCGCTCGCCAACATGGAGGCGGGGGGCATCCCGGCCGGGTTCGACGTCATCACCGGTGCGCTCTACGAGAAGGACCAGGCGCAGCTCTACGACGACATCCTGTCGGGCAACTGACCTGACGCCGGGAGGGACCGGGCCGCCGGTCCCTCGCCAACGCCGGAGACGCCGTGCAGAGACAATCCTTCCTCCAGCGCCTGGTGGCGATGCCGGAGTTCGGGCCGCTGGTGCTGCTCATCGCAGAGATCGCCGTCTTCACCGCGATCAACCCCTCGTTCCTCTCGCCGCTCAACGTGTCGAACACGCTGACCTTCACGGTGGAGCTCGGGCTGATCGCGCTCGCGATGACGCTCCTGATGACGGCGGGGGAGTTCGACCTGTCGGTGGGGTCGGTCTTCGGCTTCGCGCCGGTGCTGATGTGGACGCTCTTCAACAGCGGCGTGGCCCCGCTCGAGATCTCGTTCCTGATCGCCATGCTGGCGGCGGTGGGGATCGGCCTCTTCAGCGGCTTCTTCGTGACGCGGCTGAAGATCCCCTCCTTCCTCGTCACGCTCGGCATGCTGCTGGTGGTGCGGGGGACGGCGCTCTACATCACCGACGGCTTCCCGCAGCGGACGTGGAACGCGGCCGGGCACTGGCTGGCGACGGCGCTGGTCGGGGACTTCCACGTCGGGCCGTTCCGCATCTACGCCTCGCTCTTCTGGTTCGTCGCCGCGGCGCTGGTCCTCGGCTACGTGCTGACGCGCTCGAAGGCGGGCAACTGGATCCAGGCGTCGGGCGGCAACCCGCAGGCGGCGGCGGCGCGCGGGGTGAAGGTGGGGCGGACCAAGGTCGCGCTCTTCGTGCTGACCGCGGTGATGGCGGCCTTCGCCGGGATGATCTCGTCGATCCGCACCTCGGCGGCGAACCCGAACAGCGGCATGGGCTACGAGCTCGAGGTCATCGCCATGGTGGTGATCGGCGGCACGGTGCTGACCGGCGGGCGGGGGACGATCCTCGGGACGGTGATCGGCATCCTGATCCTCAGGGTGATGCGCAACGGCATCGTGCTGATCGGAGTGCCGGGCTTGGCGTACAACATCTTCATCGGGGCGATCATCCTCGGGATGATGGCGCTGCACTCCTGGCTCGAGCGGCGGCACAACGCGGGGGTCTGAGGCATGGCCGACCTGATCCGCATGGTGGGGATCACCAAATACTACGGGCGGGTGCGCGCGCTCGAGGACGTGGACTTCTCGGTGCGCGAGCAGGAGATCGTCGGGCTTCTCGGCGACAACGGAGCGGGCAAGTCGACGCTGATCAAGGTCCTGTCGGGCGCGGTGCCGGTGACGAGCGGGGAGATCTGGGTCCGCGGGGAGAAGGCCGAGATCCGCAGCACGACGGACGCCATCCGCTACGGGATCGAGACGATCTACCAGGACTCGGCGCTGGTGACGCAGCTCTCGATCGCGCGGAACCTGTTTCTCGGGCGGGAGCCGGTGAAGGGGCCGCGCTGGCTCGGGCGGATGGATCTGGCGGCGATGAACGAGGTGGCGAGCGGGCTGCTGCGCAAGGTGGGGATCGAGAAGCGGATCCCGCCGGAGACGCCGATCGCGGCGCTCTCGGGCGGCGAGCGGCAGGCGGTGGCGATCGCGCGGGCGATGCATTTCGACAGCGACCTCATCGTCCTCGACGAGCCGACGAACAACCTCGGGGTGGCGGAGACGCAAGGGGTGCTGAACTTCGTGCGCGGGGCGCGGGCCTCGGGGCATTCCTGCATCTTCATCGCCCACAACATCCACCACGTCTTCCAGGTGGTGGACCGGATCGTGGTGATGCGGCGGGGGCGGGTGGTGGCGGACGACATCGATCCGAAGGCGAGCTCGGTCGAGGCGGTGGAGCAGGTCATCACCGGCATGACGGCCGAGGGCGTGCCGGTCGGGGAGTGAGCTGGGTGCTGCGGCCCGGGGCGCGCAACCTCGTCACCGACGTGCCGGGGGTTCTGGTCGGGAACGCCGGGGATGCGCGGCTGAAGTCGGGGGTGACGGTGCTGACCTCGGACGCGCCCTTCGTGGCGGCGGTCGACGTGCGGGGCGGGGCGCCGGGGACGCGGGAGACCGATCTCCTCGCGCCCGGGCGGCTCGTCGCGGCGGTCGATGCGCTGGTGCTGGCGGGGGGCTCGGCCTTCGGGCTCGAGGCGGCGGGCGGGGTGATGGACGCCCTGCGGGCGCAGGGGCGCGGGTTCCGGGCCGGGCCGGCGCTGGTGCCGATCGTGCCGGCGGCGATCCTCTTCGACCTGGCGAACGGGGGCGAGAAGGGGTGGACGGCCAACCCCTATCCTGCGCTCGGGGCGGCGGCCTTCGCGGCGGCGGGGGAGGATTTCGCCATCGGGACGGCCGGGGCGGGGACCGGGGCGATGACGGCGACGCTGATGGGCGGGCTCGGCTCGGCCTCGCTCGTGACCGAGGCGGGTGCGACGGTGGGGGCGCTGGTCGCGGTCAACGCCTTCGGCAGCGTCTGCGTGCCGGGCGAGCGGGCGTTCCTCGCCGGGGCATGGGAGATCGGGGCGGAGTTCGGCGGGCTCGGGGCGAGCGCGACGCGGGTTCCGCATGTCGCGCCGGCGCCGGGGAAGCCGGGGCCGCTGGCGGGGAACACGACGATCGGGGTGGTGGCGACGGACGCGGCGCTCGACAAGGCGGGGGCGCGGCGGCTGGCGGAGGTGGCGCACGACGGGATGGCGCGGGCGATCTGGCCGGCGCATACGGCCTTCGACGGGGATCTGGTCTTCGGGGTCTCGACCGGGCGGCGCCCGCTGGCCGGCGACATGGAGGAGGTGGGGCTCGGGCAGGCGGCGGCGCACTGCCTGGCCCGGGCGATCGCGCGCGCGGTCTGGGCGGCGCGGCCGGCGGCGGGGAACCTGCTGCCCTGCTGGTGCGAGGGGGAGTAGGCTATTCGGCGGGCGCGTTGCGCCTGGTGTCGTCCTTCCGGAGGGAACGGTCGTGTAGGTAGGCACCGGTCAGGCCGACGGCCACGACGATGGCGGGCATCACCACTCCGAAGATGAACCATCCGACGGTCATGTCCGCAGTCCTCCGAGCGTCCGCCTTGCGCGCAAATGTAGCACGATCGCGGCGAGAAACCATCCGATCAACGAGACGATGAGACCGAGCGAGAACTGCGGGGCCGCGACGTGGGACACTGCGGCGAGAGGAGCGAGGACGCCAACCGCGAGGCAGGCGGTCGAGGCCCGGTCGAGGGCGTTGGCGAGAAGCTTGGTGCGCTCGTTCGCGATGGTGGAGGGCATGGGGCGTCAGGGGGCCGCCTCGGGCTCCGGGGCTTCGATGGTGGCGGGCGGGGGCTCGGGGGGGGCTAGGTCGGCGGTGGGGCGGAGGGCGCGCTCGATGTGGGCGGTGACGCGGCGGTCGGGGGGCGTGGTGAGCTTGATGACCTTGTTGTCGAGGTAGACGCCGAGGCGGCCCTGGGCGAGGAGCGCGGTGCGGCCGCCGGGCTGGGGGATGGCGAGGCGGATCTCCTCGACCGCCTGGCGGGGGATCTCGATGACCTGGCCGACCGAGAGGCCCTGCAGCGCGGCGAGGCTGAGGGTCTGGCGGTGGAGGACGGCGTCGACCGGAACCGGCGCGGCGGCGGCGGCGCGGCGCATCAGCGTCTTCCAGAGGTCGTTCGGGCGGTCGCGCGCGGCCTGGACGTTGCGGGCCTGCACCGAGGCGCGGATGACGTCGAGGGCGGAGAGCGGCAGCACGAGGGCGAGGCGGCCGTGGCGGCCGGCCTCGCCGAGCAGGAGCTTCATGCCGAAGACCATGACGTCGATATAGTCGGGGGCGAGGCGGAGCTGCGAGAGGGTCTGGCGCAGGTCGCGGATCGAGAGCCCCTTGGTCAGCGGGTGGCCGAGGTTGGCGCCGATGGCGTGGGCGAAGGCGGCAAGGATGGCGTCGAGATGGAGCCGGCAGAGCGCCATGTCGATGGCGGTGAAGGGGCGGGCGAGCGGCGCCGGCGCCTGGGCCGGGTCGCCGCCGAGGGTGAGGTCGACGAGGTGGTAGGCGAGGTCGGGCTCGATGGCGACGAGGCCGGGCGTGTCGGCGTCCTCGACGTCCACGAGGCCGAGGACGGCGGGGCCGGCGAAGGGCGCGGTGGCGTCGGCGAGCTTGGCGATCCGCACCCCGTCGACGGCGGTGGCGACAACGGTCTTGACCATCAGGCGGAGGCGGTCCTCGACGCCGCGGGCGAAACTCTCGCCGAGGAGCTCGGTCTCGGCCAGCGGCGAGCGGGCGAGGCCGCCGTGGCGGAGCTTCTGGGACAGGACGTTGCCGGAGGGGGGCATCCGGGGGCGGGCCTCGCGGAGGGACGGTCGGGCGCGAGTGTCGGCGGCAATCGTTACCGGAATCTGAACGGCTTGGCTGCAATGCGAGGGAAATCCCCGGCCGCCGGCGCGGCGCGGTAATCCCGGGTTCAGCATTCTGCGCCTATCTCCGATGGCCGGGGAAAATCGGGGGGCCGCGTTCATGGACCGCAAGGCGGGCAGCGTCATCATCGTCAAGCGCAAGACGGTGATCGAAGGCGGGCATCACGGCGGCGCCTGGAAGGTCGCCTATGCCGACTTCGTGACGGCGATGATGGCCTTCTTCCTGCTGATGTGGCTGCTCAGCACGACCGACGAGCAGACCCGCCTCGGCCTCGCCGACTATTTCAGCCCGACGATCCCGATCCACGAGAGCCGCTCGGGCGGCGACGGCCCGTTCGACGGCAACTCGATGTTCAGCCAGGACGTGCTCTCCCAGGACGAGACCGGGCAGACCGGCGACCCCGAGACGACGGACGTGCCCGGCATCGAGGATGCGAGCCTCTTCGAGGTCGAGCAGCAGCTCCTCGGCGGCAGCGGCGACGCGATGGAGGCCGATCCGCTGCTGCAGCACATCCGCACCCGGGTGACCGACGAGGGGCTGATCATCGAGGTCTTCGACATCGAGGGCTCGCCGCTCTTCGACGGGCCGACGGCGGAGCCCGAGCCGATCTTCGAGGAGCTGGTGCGGATGATCGGGCGCGTGCTCGCGCGCACGGTCAATCCGGTCGCGGTCGCCGGGCATCTCGCGTCCGGGGACGTGGGGCGGGACGGGCCGGACCCCTGGCGGCTCTCCTCCGACCGGGCGCAGCTGACCCGCGTGTTCCTCGAGGGTGCGGGCGTGGCCGACGCGCGGATCGCGCGTGTGACCGGCAAGTCCGACCGCGGCCCCGTGGCCGACGATCCGCGCGACGCGCGCAACCGCCGGGTGGAGATCACGCTGCTGCGCCGGTTCGACGCGGGCGCGTAGCGGCGGGTCTGCCGAGCGGCATCCCGGGGAGGCGCTGGCGGCATCTGCCGCCACGGCTCGGCGGCGGCTCGGCGCCGTCCGGCCCGGTCCCATGGTGCCGGCGCGGCGCCGGTCCGATCAATCGGATTTTTGGGTTTTTCTGGGCCGTGGCCGGAAGGGGCGGGGACGGGCGTTAGGCTCATCTTAAGCCCCGCCGTCCCAAGCATGCCGGTGAGGGCCTGCGGGCCGCCCTTCACGGACAAGGACTGAGCATGGGAATTTCCTCGTCGTTGAACGCCGGCGTCTCGGGGCTGAATGCGAACGCCAACAAGCTCGCGACCATCTCCGACAATATCGCGAACTCGCAGACCTACGGCTACAAGCGGGCGGACGTGGACTTCTCCTCGCTGACCGTCGCCGACGCGAAGTCGCCGAACACCGTGGGCGGCGGGCGCTGGTTCACCGCCGGCGGGGTCAAGACGAACGCGATCTGGGACGTGGACGCCAAGGGGGCGCTGGCCCAGACGACGAACGCGACCGACCTCGCCATCACCGGGAGGGGCTTCCTGCCGGTCAGCACCACGGCGGCGATCGGGCAGACGACGGCCGAGATGCCGTTCATGCTGACGACGACGGGCTCCTTCTCGACCAACGCGCAGGGGTATCTCACCACGCCCTCGGGGCTGGTGCTGCTCGGCTGGCCGGCGGACGCCAACGGCGTCGTCGCCTCGCAGCCGCGCGACACGGTGAGCGGGCTCGAGCCGGTCAGGGTCAACCTCTCCTCGGTGGCGGTGCAGCCGACCTCGAACATCACGCTCAACGTCAACCTGCCGACGAGCGACGTGGAGGCGGGGGCGAGCGGCGATCCGCGGGTGGTGACGGTCGAGTATTTCGACAATGTCGGCGGCTCGCAGACGGTGACCGCGACCTTCACCCCGACGGTGCCGGCGACGGGCGACCCGCGGAGCAACACCTGGACGCTGCAGCTGACCGACAACGCCACCGGGCAGTCGGCCGGAACCTACGAGATCGTCTTCAGCGACGCGCCGCCGAACGCCGGCGGGATCGCGAGCGTCACCGGGCCGACCGGCGGCACGCTGGCCACCACCTACGACCCGGCGACCGGGAACATGGTGCTGAACCTCGGCAGCCAGGAGATCACCATCGGCCTCGGCTCGACCAGCCCGACCGGGCCGCAGCACCTGTCGCAGCTCACCTCGACCTTCTCCTCGGTCGGCGTCAGCCACGACGGCGCGGGGGCGGGGACCTTCACCGGGCTCTCGATCGACGAGAAGGGGTTTCTCCACGCCACCTATTCGAGCGGCTTCTCGAAGGTCGTCTACCAGATCCCGGTCGCCGACGTACCGAACCCGAACGGGCTCAAGGTACTCGACAATCAGTGCTTCGCCATCTCGCAGGCCTCGGGGTCGATGTTCCTCTGGAACGCGGGCGACGGGCCGACGGGCGGGATCGAGGGCTATGCGCGCGAGCAGTCGACGACCGACATCGCCAACGAGCTGACCCAGCTGATCCAGACCCAGCGGGCCTATTCGTCGAACGCCAAGATCATCCAGACCGTCGACGAGATGCTGCAGGAAACCACCAACCTGAAGCGCTGACGGCGCGGGCTGAGCAAGGGAGCGGCAGATGGGTATCTCGAGCGCGCTGAACAACGCGGCCTCCGGCCTCGCCGCCTCCTCGCGGCTGGCCGACACCATCTCCAACAACGTGGCGAACGCCATGACCGTCGGCTACGCCAGGCGCACCACCGAGCTCTCCTCGCTCACCGCGGGCGGCTACGGCAGCGGCGTGAAGGTCACCGGCACCTACCGCGCCGAGAACGCCTACCTGACCTCCGAGCGGCGCGCGCTCGACGCACAGACGGGGGCGTCCGGGACCATCGCCGATACCTACGAGCGGATCATGGCGGTCGTCGGCGAGGCCGGCGCCGACAGCTCGCTCTCGACGCTCGCCACCGCGCTCGAGACGACGCTGATGTCGGCGACCGCCTCGCCGCAGTCGACCACCAAGCTGACGGACGCGGTGACGGCGGCGAAGAACCTCGCCGACGCTCTCAACCGGGTGTCGGACGAGAACTCGCGCATCCGCACCGAGGCGGATGCCGAGATCGCCCGGCAGGTGGGCCAGGTCAACGACACGCTGCACGCCATCGACGACATCAACAAGAAGATCGCGACGCTCGCGCCGAAGGGGGTGGACGTCACCAGCCTCCAGGACGAGAGGAACCGGCTGATCGACGGCATCTCCGCGATCATCCCGGTCAAGGTGGCCAAGCGCGACGGCGACCAGGTGGCGCTCTACTCGCAGAACGGCGGGCTCCTGCTCGACGGCCAGGTCTACGAGCTGAAGTTCACCCAGGCGCCCAACGTGGTGACCGCCGAGATGTCGCTCGGGTCGCCGCTCGGCGGCCTCAGCCAGGACCTGCATGCGGCCTCGGGTCCCGTGGCCGTCGCGGCGGGCACCGGCAGCGGGCTCTTCGACGGCGGCACGCTCGGCGCCCTCTTCGAGGTGCGCGACAGCATCGTGCCCGAGGTCGACGCCGAGATGGACCGCTACGCCAACGACCTGATCGAGCGTTTCCGCGACCTGATGCCCGCGACCTGGCTCGACGCCTCCGGCGAGGGGCTCTTCGTCGACGGCAGCGGCAGCGGCTCGGCCACCGGCCTCGCGGGGCGGATCGAGGTGAATGCCGCGGTGGACGCCAGCGCCGGCGGCGCGGCCTGGCGGCTGCGCGACGGGCTCTCGGCGGCGACGGCCGGCGCGGAGGGGAACGGCGTCAACCTGCAGGCGCTCGCGGACGCCATGGGGGCGGCGCGCCAGCCCATCGGCTTCATCTCGCAGAGCGCCAACGCCGGCGGTGCGCTGATGGCCTCGGAGATCTCCTCCTTCCTCGCCGGGCGGAGCGCCCGCAGCGACGACAGCCGCGCCTACCTCACCGCGCGCCAGTCGGCGCTGGTCGAGCAGGAGGTCGGCGAGACGGGGGTGAATACCGACAGCGAGCTCGCGTCGCTGACGCTGGTGGAGCAGGCCTATGCCGCGAACGCCAGGGTGCTCTCGGTGATCGACGACCTGATGCGGCTTCTGCTGGAGATATGAGATGCGCGTGACCGGAGGTTCTGATCTCGCCCGGATGCAGGCCCTGCAGAAGCAGGCGCTCGCCACCCGCGACCGCCTCGACACGGCGGCGACGGAGATGACGACCAACCTGAAGTCGAGCCGCTTCGACGCGACCGGGGGCAACCTGACCCGTCTCTTCGCGCTGGAGCGCTCGCTCGACCGCAACGCGGTCTTCAGCGACAACATCACGCTGACCGAGCTGCGCCTCGACACGATGCAGGCGACCTTCGGGCAGATCCAGACGGCGCTCGAGGATCTGTCGATCGACATGGTCTCCGCCACGTCGCTGGGCGACTATTCCGCCGCCATGCGGCACGCGACCACGGCGCGCAGCGACTTCGCCGCCACCGTCGGCCAGCTCAACGGGCAGGTCGCCGGGCAGTCGCTCTTCGCCGGCACCACGACCGACCGGCCGGCGCTCGCCGCGGCGGATGCGCTCCTCGCCGACCTCGACGCGCTCGCTGCCGGCTCGGCCGACGCCGCCGCGGCGATCGCCGCGATCGACGACTATTTCGCCAAGCCTGCGGGCGCCTTCTACACCTCGGGATACGTCGGCTCGACCGACGATCTGACGGCGGTGGCGATCGGCGAGGGCCAGCGGGTCGACTATGGGATCCGCGCGGACCAGGAGGAACTCGTCGCCGTGCTGCGCGCCCAGGCGATGGCGGCGGTGGTGGCCGGCGGCGCCTTCGCTGGCGACCAGGCCGGGCAGATGGCGATGCTGTCGGAGGCGGGCGACCGGCTCCTCGCCGCGAAGGAGGGCATCCTCGACCTGCGCTCGGCCGTCGGCAGCCAGCAGGAGCAGGTTGAGACCGCCAAGGCGCAGCGGGTGTCCGAGCACGACACGCTCGATCTGGCGCGCTCGAAGCTCATGGCGACCGATCCGGTCGAGGCGGCTTCGGCCTACCAGGCGCTCGAGGTCCAGCTCGAGGCGATCTACACGGTGACCGCCCGGCTGGCCGGGCTGCGCTTCGTCAACTACATGCGCTGACCTCGATGATGCGTCCCCTCGCGCTCCTGCTTCTGCCGCTTCTCGTCCTCTGGTTCGGGGGGCTCCCTTCCCCCGGGGCCGCCTCGCCGGCGCGGATCAAGGATCTCGTCGAGGTGGACGGGGTGCGGGGCAACGACCTGCTCGGCTACGGACTGGTGGTGGGGCTGAACAATACTGGCGACAGCCTGCGCAACTCGCCCTTCACCGAGGATGCGATCGTCAACCTGCTCGAGCGGCTCGGGGTCAACGTGACCGGCGAGCAGATCCGGGCGCGGAACGTGGCGGCGGTGCTGGTGACGGCGGCGCTGCCGCCGTTCGCGCGGGCGGGGAGCCAGGTCGACGTGACGGTCTCGGCGATCGGCGACGCGAAGAGCCTGTTGGGTGGGACGCTGGTGATGACGCCGCTGAACGCGGCGGACGGGCAGATCTATGCGGTGGCGCAGGGGTCGATCATCGCCGGGGGTGTGGTCGCGGAGGGGCAGGCGGAGACGGTGACGCAGGGGGTGCCGACGGCGGGGCTGATCCCGGGCGGGGCGCGGGTCGAGCGCGAGGTCGCGTTCGACTTCACCCAGGTCAGGAACATGCGGCTGGCGCTCAGGAACCCGGACTTCACCACCGCGGCGCGGATCGAGGCGGTGATCAACCGGGACGTGGGGGCGCGGATCGCGCGGATGCTCGATTCCGGCACGGTGGAGCTCGACCTCGCGGCGGTCGGGGTCGATCAGCCGGCGCGGCTGATGGCGCAGATCGAGAATATCGAGGTCGACACCTCGACCCGGGCGCGGGTGGTGGTGGACCAGCGGTCGGGGACGATCATCCTCGGCAACGACGTGCGGATCAGCCGGGTGGCGGTGACGCAGGGGAACCTGACGCTGAGGGTGGAGGAGACGCCGCTGGTGGTGCAGCCGAACCCCTTCGCCGAGGGGCAGACGGTGGTGATCCCGCGCACCGACGCCTCGATCGAGGAGAATCCGGGCAACGGGCTCGCCATCGTCGACAACTCGGTCTCGCTGCCGCAGGTGGTCGAGGGGCTGAACGCGCTCGGGGTCTCGGCACGGGACATGATCGACATCCTGAAGTCGATCAAGGCGGCGGGCGCGCTGCATGCGGAGTTCGTCGTCCAGTAGGCCGCCGCGCGGCGTGTCTTGCGTTCCAGACCTTGCTTACCGGTTAATCCCGGGGGAAATCTACTTCCACTTCAATGCCTTGTCCGCTGTCTTGCGCGCAAGGCAGCGGCTACGCCGGGGCCTTGGCCTCCGCGCCCGCTTCCTGCACCACGCTCGCCGCCCGGCGCCGGCGGTAGCGGTCGAACTGCTGGTCGGCGAGGACGCCGATCAGGATGACCGACCCCATGACGGCGAAGTTGAGCGAGCTCGGGATGCCGAGCAGGTTGACGAGGTTCTGCAGCACCTGCAGCAGCACGGCACCGAGGACGACGCCGATGATCGACCCCTCGCCGCCGCGCAGGGAGAAGCCGCCGAGGACCGCGGCGGCGATGGCGTAGAGCTCGTAGAAGTTGCCGTGCGAGGAGGGCGAGATCGAGCGGGTGTACATGGCGAAGAAGATCGCCGCCACCGCGGTCAGCACGGCGCAGATCACGTAGGCCGAAACGATGACCCGCGCCGTGGGGACGCCGGCATAGCGCGCCGCCTCCTCGTTGCGCCCGACGGCGTAGAGGTAGCGCCCGAAGACCGAGCGGTGCAGCACCACCCACATGACCGCGGCGATCACCAGCATGGCGAAGAAGGAATGCGGCACGCCGAAGCTGCGGCCGGTCGTCAGCCACTCGAGGGTGGGGAAGGTCTGGCCGAAGACGAAGCCGACGGTGCCGTCGGCGGTATAGAAGCGGGCGACGCCGCGGTAGATGAGCAGCCCGCAGAGGGTGACGATGAAGGGCTGCATGTCGAGCCGGGTGATGAGCAGCCCGTGTGCCAGCCCGATCACCGCCCCGAGCGCCAGCATCAGCCCGATCGCCATCGGCCAGGGCACGCCGTAGGTGACGATGAGGTCGACGAAGAGCACCCCGAGCAGCGCGATGACCGAGCCGACCGAGAGCTCGATGCCGCCGGTGATGATGACGAAGGCCTGGCCGATGGCGAAGATGCCGAAGAGCCCGACGAGGTTCGCGGTGTTGGCGAGGTTCACCGGCGAGAGGAAGCGCGGGTTGATGAAGGCGACGATTGCCCCCACCACCACGATCAGGACCAGCAGCCCGAAGTCCTTCTTCTGCATCAATGCGCCCCGCGCCTATGCCACATGTCCCACCGCCAGCTCGAGCACCCGGTGCTCGGAGAACTGCCCGCGCTCCAGGATGCCGCTGATCGCGCCCTCGTGCATCACCGCGATGCGGTCGCTGACCCCGATCACCTCCTCCATGTCGCTCGAGATCATCAGGATCGCGACGCCGGCGTCGGCCAGCCCGCGCATCAGGTCGTAGATCTCGCGCTTGGCGCCCACGTCGATGCCGCGGGTCGGTTCGTCGAAGATGATGGCGTGCGGCCGCATGGCGAGCCACTTGGCGAGCACCACCTTCTGCTGGTTGCCGCCCGAGAGCGACATCACCGGCGTCGCCACGCCCGGCGCGCGGATGGCGAGGCGCCGCCGCTCGGCGAGGGCGAGCTTCTCCTCCGCCGCCCGGTCGACGAGGCCGCCCCTGGCGAGCGCCGCGAGCTGCGGCAGCGAGATGTTCTCGGCGATGGTGAGGTCGAGCAGGACGCCGCTCGCCTTGCGGTCCTCGGGCACGAGGTAGATGCCGCGGGCGATCGCGTCGCGCGGCGAGGCGATGGCGACCGGCTGGCCGGCGAGGCGGACGGTGCCGGCGAGCAGCGGGTCGATGCCGAAGACGGCGCGGGCGAGCTCGGTGCGCCCGGCGCCGATCAGCCCGGCGAGGCCGAGGATCTCGCCGCGGCGGACGGCGAGTTCGACCTCGCGGCCGGGGTAGGTCGCTGTGCGGGCGCCGGAAATCTCCAGGATCGGCGCGCCGGGCGGCGCGGCCGGCGGGCGGTAGATCGACTTGAGCTCGCGGCCGATCATCAGCCGGATCATCGCGGCGGGGGAGATCTCGTCCTCGGCGAGATGGCCGACCAGGCGGCCGTCGCGCAGCACCACCACCCGGTCGGCGCAGGCGGTGACCTCGTCGAGCCGGTGCGAGATGAAGATGACGCTGACCCCCGAGGCCCTGAGGTCGGCGATGACGCGGAGCAGCCGGTCGGTCTCGGAGAGGGTGAGGCTCGAGGTCGGCTCGTCCATGATGACGAGGCGCGAGTCGAGCGAGAGCGCCTTGGCGATCTCGACCAGCTGGCGCTGGGCGAGCGAGAGGCCGGAGACCGGCGTGCCGGGGCGGAAGTCGACCCCGAGGCGCGCGAAGAGCGGCGCCGCGGCGGCGGCGAGCCGCGCCCGGTCGACCAGGCGCAGCGGGCCGCCGCGGAGCGGTTCTCGGCCGATGAAGACGTTGGCCGCCGCGTCGAGATTGTCGAAGAGGTTGAGCTCCTGGTGGACGAAGGCGATGCCGGCGGCGATGGCGCCGGCGATCGTCATGGCGCCGCGCTCCGCACCGTCGACGCGGATCGAGCCGGCCGTCGGCGTGGCGACCCCACCGAGGATCTTCATCAGCGTCGACTTGCCGGCGCCGTTCTCGCCGACGAGGCCGATGACCTCGCCGGGATGGACGGCGAGGCTCACGCCGGCGAGCGCGACCACGCCGGGGTAGGTCTTGCCGATGTCGAGGAGCTCGAGAAAGGGCCCTGCCATGCACGCACCGCGGCTTGCCGGCGCGGGG
>NZ_CALLYO010000340.1 GCF_937858865.1 uncultured Amaricoccus sp.
ATCGCCCAGACGCCCTCGATGAAGCGCGTCCCCTCCTCGGTCATCTGCACGCTCAGCCAGCGCATCATCGCCTGTGCCGCGGTGAGCCGGATCGTCTCCCCCATCTTTCCCCCCGTGTCCTTGATCACGCCACCGCCTCCCGCGCGGCCGCCCGCGCCTGGTCCCAGATCTCGCAGAGCCGGCCGTAGCGCCGCGCCATCTCTGCCACCGCATCGGCATCGGTCGTCTCGCCCTTCATCCAGCCGCGCGCCACCGCGCCGAAGATCGTCCGCCCGACGGCGAAGCCCTTCACCAGACCGAACCCGGCCGCGGTCTCGAAGCTCGCGGCGAGCTCGGCCTCGGGCGCGTCGAGCCCGAGGACGACGATGCCGCGGGTGTGGGCGTCGTTCTCCTCGATCGCCGCGATCGCGTTCGCCCAGCCGGCGCGCGCGGTCATCGGCTCGAGCTTCCACCAGTCGGGGAAGACGCCGGCGGCGTAGAACTGGCGGATCAGCGTCGCGGTGGTCGTGTCGTCCACGGGACCGACCTTCGAGGGGATGATCTCGAGCAGGAACTCGAGCCGGTTGCGGCGCGAGGCCTCCCAGAGGCGCCTGACCGTCGCCTCCTGCTGGCTGCGCAGCTCCGGCGTGTCGGACGGGTGGCAGAAGCAGAGCACCTTCACCACGTCCTCGCGCGCCCATTCGTGCAGCCCGCCGCAGTCGGATCCGAGCTCGGGCTCCAGCGCCAGCGGGCGCGAGCCCGGCCATTCGCAGGGCCGGCCGATCCAGAGGCCGGAGCCCGAGGCCGCATGCAGCGCCGCGCGGCCGAGGCGGCTGTCGCAGAGGATGCCGTAGCCGGGACGGCCGTCCGCCACCTCCAGAGCCGCCTTGAGGCAGAGCTCCTTGAAGGCGCCGATCCTCTCCGGCGTCGCGCCCGCCATCTCCTCGAGCTGCAGCCGGTGGTCGAAGGCGAAGACCCGCATCTCCGACCAGTCGCCGCCGTGCTCGCGCTGGCGGTTGGTCGCCCAGTGCACCTGCTCGAGCGCGGGATCGTTGCGCAGGTCCGGCCGCACGACGCCGCGGGCGAGGAAGAACTCGAGCTCGGCGAGCGACGGATAGGCGGGCGTGCAGCCGTGGCGGGAGACCGCGAAGGCGCCGCAGGCGTTGGCGTATTCGAGGCTCGTCGGCCAGTCCCGGCCGGTCAGCCAGCCCCGCAGCAGCCCGGAGAAGAAACCGTCGCCGGCGCCGAGCACGTTGAAGACCTCGATCGGGAAGCCGGGGCCGGTCTGGCCGTCGTCGAGGCTGCCCGGGATCGCGCCCTCGAAGGCGACCGCCCCCCTGGCGCCGCGCTTGCAAACCAGCGTGGCATTCGAGACGGCCCGCACCGCGCGCAGCGCCGCGAGCGTGTCGGTCGAGCCGCCGGCGATGTGGAACTCCTCCTCGGTGCCGACGATCAGGTCGAAGAGATGCAGCGTCGACTGCAGCTTCGCCGTCACCGCCGCGCTCTCGACGAAGCGGCTCTCGCCCTCGCCATGGCCGGCGACGCCCCAGAGGTTCGGCCGGTAGTCGATGTCGAGCGCCGTCTTCGCGCCGTGCTTCCTCCCCAGCTCCAGCGCCTTCTTGACCGCCGCCTCGGTGCGCGGGTGGCTGAGGTGGGTGCCGGTCGCCAGCACCGCGCGCGCCTCGGCGATGAAGCCCTCGTCGATGTCGGCCTCGGTCAGCCCCATGTCGGCGCAGTTCTCGCGGTAGAAGATCAGCGGGAAGCGTTCGTCGTCGCGGATGCCGAGGATGACCAGCGCCGTCAGCCGCTCCGGGTCCACCTTGACCCCGCGGGTGTCCACCCCCTCGCGCGCCAGCTGCTCGAGGATGAAGCGGCCCATGTGCTCGTCGCCGACGCCGGTGATGACCGCCGAGCGCAGCCCCAGCCGCGCCGTGCCGCAGGCGATGTTCGTCGGCGAGCCGCCGATGTACTTCGAGAAGCTCCCCATGTCCTCGAGCCGGCCTCCCACCTGGTCGCCGTAGAGGTCGACCGACGAACGGCCGATCGTGATCAGGTCAAGCGTCTTCGTCATCTCAGAGTTCCCCGCTCTCCGCACCTGCCGACCGGGCCTCAGGCCCCGGCCCGCGCCGTCAGCTCCTCGGTCACATGCGCCATGCTCGCGCGGAGCGCGGCCTCCGGATCGGCAAGCTCGTGGACCTCCGGGGCGAATGGCTCGAAGCTGTACGGGCCATCGAAGCCGAGCGCGACGAGCCTGCGGATCTGCGGCACGTTCTCCAGCCGGTCGGCGGCGTCGACCAGCACCCGGTGCGGGTCGAGCATCGCCTCGACGGCGACGGCGGGATCGACAACGCCCGAGATGTGGACGAGGCCGGTCCGCTCCGGGAAGAACTCCGTCTCGCCGGCGAGACGGTGGTGGAAGGTGTCGTGCACGAGCCGGTAGACGTCGCCGCCGCCGGCCTCGTCGATGGCCTGCACCGCCTGCGCCTTGGTCCGCAGCGACGAGATCGGGAAGCCGAGCGGCTCGACGAGGCCGATGAGCCCGCGCTCGCGCAGGATCGGCGCCATCGCCTTCAGCGCTGCCACCAGATCGGCGTGGGCCACCCGGTTCCCATCGTTGAGCGGGCACATCACCAGCGCCTTCGCGCCGGCGGCCTGGGCGTAGTCGGCGAGCGCGCGGGCGCGGGCCGGCAGGTTGCCCGACCAGACGTTGAACGGATAGAGCGCGTTGACCGAGACGATCTCGACGCCGGCCTTTTCGGCCGCCGCCTTCACGTCCTCGGGCGCCACCGTGTCGACGACGTCGGGCAGGTCGTTGCGGATCTCGACCTCGGTCATGCCGAGCCTGCGGGCGAGCGCGAGGAAGTCCTCGACCGGGAGCTTCGGGGTGGCGATGTGGTTCAGGGCGAAGCGCATGGGGGCTGACCTCAGTCGTAGAGCGCCGGGCGCGCCGGCAGCGAAATCGGAACGATGGTTCCCGGCGCTTCCTGCGCCGCGACGCATGCGTCCGACGAGATCGCCGCGACGTAGCCGTCCCAGGAGGTCGGCCCGGTGGCGGTCCCCCTGGCGGCGGCGTCGAGGAAGTCCTGGAGCTCGACGTCGTAGCTGGCGATGAAGCGGTCCTTCCAGTCGGTCAGGATGGCGTTCTGCAGCTTCGCCTCCTTGCGCATGACGATCGACATCGGCTCGGGGAGGGAGGCGAGGCCCTCCTCGCCCACGACCTGGCACTGGATGTCGTAGCCGTAGCGGCAGTTCACGAACACCTCGACGTCGATGCGGATGCCCTTCGCCGTCTCGAGGAGGACGATCTGCGGGTCCCTGAGCTTCGCGTGCGAATGCGCGCTCGTGCGCGGGAACACCACCTGCGCCGAGACGTAGTCGTCGTCGAGCAGCCAGCGGAAGACGTCGATCTCGTGGATCAGCGTGTCGTGGATCGCCATCGGCGTGACGTACTGCTCCGGCACCGTCGGGTTCCGGTGCGCGGCGTGGACCATGAGGGGCCGGCCGATCTCGCTGTCGACGACCTGCTTCAGCATCCGGTAGCCGGCGTCGTAGCGGCGCATGAAGCCGACCTGGACGAGGCGGCGGCCGAGCGCGATCTCGGCGTCGACGATGCGCTTCGCGCCGTCGGCGGTGGTGGCGAGCGGCTTCTCGCAGAAGCAGGGCTTGCCGGCGGCGAGGGCGGCGAGGACATACTGCTCGTGGCTCGCGCCCCACGAGGTGACGAGGACGGCGTCGACCTTGTCCGAGGCGATCAGCGCCTCGCCGGTGGCGAAGATCTCCGCGTCCGGCGCGACGGCGGCCTGCACCGCCCTGGCGCCCTCGAGGTTGACGTCGGAGAGGGCGGCGATCTTCGCCCCCGCCAGCACCTGGTTGATCCGGCGGGCGTGGTCGCGCCCGATCGCGCCGGTGCCGATGACTCCGATTCGAACGGTCATGTGTCTGATCTCACTTCCAGAACTTGTCGACGTAGCGCTGCATCTCGGCGCGCATGAAGCGGCCCGACGCGTCGGCCTTCTCCTCCCAGGCGAAGACGCAGGCGGTCATTATCCCGTCGAAGCCGATCTCGGCGAGCGTGCCGAAGAAGTCGTCCCACGGCACCTCGCCCTGGCCGATGTCGAGGTGCTGGTGGACGCGCGTCTGGGTGCCGGGCGGGTTGAGGATGTAGCGCAGGCCGGACGAGGCCTTGTGGTTGAAGGTGTCGCCGACGTGGACATGGGCGAGCACGTCGGCGCTCTCGCGCAGCATCACTGTCTCCGTCTTGCCGGCCTGCGACAGGCCGATGGCGCCGCCGTCGGCGTCCGTGGCGCTGGTCGTGATGATGCCGTCGATCGTGTCGTCCTGAAGGACCGTCGCCTTGATGGTCTCGGCGATGGCGACCCGGTCGCCGAAGGCGCTGCCCGGAAGCGGCAGCTTGCTGGCCGCGGCGCCCTTTGAGGCGGCGCCGTCGACGACGCCCTGGCAGCGCGCCTCGTGGTTGGCCGCCCCGGGAACGGCGGTGACGCAGACGATGTTCTTCGCGCCGTGCTCGCCGAAATACTCGCCGGCGGCGACGCCGGCGACGTATTCGTCCGACCCGACGTAGTTGATCGCGCCGAGCTCCCGGGCCTTGTCGATGGTGCCGGCGTTGATCAGGATCACCTCGATCCCGGCATCGACCGCGGCCTTGATCGCCTCGTCCTGCGCCTCGGGCACCCAGTTCGGGACCGCGATCCCGTCGACGCCCTGGCTTATCGCGGTGCGGACCAGCTGGGCGGCGTCCGGGCCGAGGTTGTCGTAGGTCTGCAGCTGCAGATAGCTCACCGATCCGCCCTGCTGCCCGACGATCAGGGCGGCGTCGTCGAGGCCCTTCTTGATACGGTTCCAGAACTCGTCGTCCGTCTTGCCACCGACGACCGCGATGTTCGCGGCAAGCGCCGCCGGAGCACAGGCCGCCAGAACGGCCGCCAGGGTCAGCGAGGCTCGCGTGACGCGCTTGGTTTGATTCATGTCTTTCCTCCACCCGATCTCGCTGCCGGCGAGATTCCTGTTTCGCGAGTTGTTCTGTATCATCAGTCATGCGATACCAGAACGGCGGAGTGACGCATAAGAGCATAATATCTCAATATATCCTTGAAACGATGACACAGTGCGGAGATGTTCCGATGAACCGACCGACGATCGCGGATCTGGCGAAGGCGGCCAATGTCAGCGTGTCGACCGTCAATCGCATTCTCGCCGGTTCGGCGTCCGTCCGAACCGCCACCATTCAGCGCGTCCAGAATGCAGCAGACGAGATCGGCTATTACGGGCTCGGGACCATCGAGGCGCGAAAGCAGGAATCGATGCCGAGCTACCGGCTCGGATTCCTGCTCCAGCAGTCGACCCGCGAGCTCTACCAACTCATCGGCCAGAAGATTCGTGAAGCGGCGGCCGGCTGGCGCGATGCGCGGATCGACGCGGCAGTCGAGTTCGTCGACCACCTCGAACCGGAGAACATCGCGGCACGGCTGAAGACGCTCGGCCGCGCCTGCGACGCCGCGGCGGTCGTGGCCGGGGACCATCCCCTGATCGGACAGGCGATCCAGGCGCTCAGGCACCAAGGCAGACCGGTCGTCGCCTACATCACCGACCAATCCGCCTCCGAGCGCGCGGGCTATGTCGGTGCCGACAACTGGAAGCTCGGCCGGACCGCCGCCTGGTTCATTGCACAGACCACCTGCCACCCCGGACGGGTGCAGGTCCTCATCGGCAATCACAGATACCAGTGCCAGGACATCTCGGAGGCGAGCTTCCGATCGTACATGCGCGAGCACGCCGGCCACCTCGGCATCGAGGACAGCCTGCCGACGCACGAGGAGCCGAAGGAGGCGCATCGCCTCATCTCGAAGCTCCTGGCCGAGAGAGATGACCTCGCCGGTGTCTATGTCGCCGGCGGGGGCATCTCCGGCGTCCTGCAGGCCGTACGCGAGGCGCCCGAGGAACGCCGCCGCCGCCTCCGCGTCGTCTGCCGGGACATCGGCCCCGAAACCCGCCGCGGCCTCGCCGAAGGCCTCATCACCGCGGCTCTCTGCCATCCCCTCGAGCGGACGTCGGACCAGCTCATCCAGACGATGATCGACGCGATCAGGCAGACCAACGACGGCGTCATCCTCCAGCGCACGCTCCCCTTCGAGATCATCACGCCCGAGAACCTGTGAACGGCAGATACGCCGCCGAACATCGTGAGCGGCACGCGCGGGCTCGTCGCGCGGCTAGCCCCTCAGCGCCGCCGCGCGCGGATCATACATCGGTGCGAGGGACGCCTCCGCTGCGCAGACCCGCCCGGCGACATCGATGGCGTAGGTTGACGCGAGCAGCTCGTCCGCGCCCTCGCCGGGCGTGCAAGGCACGTAGCCGAGGCCGACCGCTCCCCCGAGGGTGTGTCCGTAGTTGCCGGAGGTGATATGCCCGACGATGCGGCCGTCGCGGAGGATCGGCTCGCCGTGGAAGAGCAGCGGCCCGGGGTCGGCGAGGCGGAACTGCACGAGGCGGCGGGAGAGGCCGGCCTCGCGCCTGGCGAGCACGGCATCGCGGCCGATGAAGTCGCCCTTGCCGGTCTTCACCGCGAAGCCGAGGCCGGCTTCGAGCACGTGATCCTCGTCGGTGATGTCGTGGCCGAAGTGACGGAAGGCCTTCTCGATGCGGCAGCTGTCCATCGCGTGCAGGCCGCAGAGCCGGAGGCCGAGCTCCTCGCCCGCCTCCACCAGCGTCTCGAAGACATGCGCGGCCTGGTCGGTGGAGACGTAGAGCTCCCAGCCGAGCTCGCCGACGTAGCTGACCCGGTGGGCGCGGGCGATCCCGAGGCCGATCTCGATCTCCCGGGCCGTGCCGAAGGGGAAGGCGGCGTTGGAGAGGTCGTCGGGCGAGACGCGAGCGAGGAGGTCGCGGGAGCGCGGGCCCATCAGCGGCAGCACCGCCTCGCCGGCGGAGACGTCGGTGACGACGGCAGCAGCGTCGCCGAGGTGGCGGCGGAGCCGGCTCAGGTCGCGGTGCAGGGTCGCGGCCGGGACGACGAGGAGAAAGGCGGTCTCGGCGAGGCGGGTGACGGTCAGGTCGCTCTCGATCCCGCCCCGGTCGTTCAGCATCTGGCAGTAGACGATCCGGCCGATGTCGACGTCGACGTCATTGGCGCAGAGCCGTTGCAGGAACGCGAGCGCGTCGCGCCCCTCGACCCGGATCTTGCCGAAGGACGACATGTCGAGGAGCCCCACCCCCGCGCGCAGCGCCATGTGCTCGGCCCGCTGGTTCGCGAACCAGTTCGGCCGGCCCCAGGTGTAGCGGTATTCCGGCGCCTGCCCCGGCTCGGCGAACCAGTTGGCGCGCTCCCAGCCGGCGGTCTCGCCGAAGACGGCACCGCGGGCCTTCAGGTGCTCGTGCAGAGCCGAGCGCCGGATGCCGCGGGCGCTGGCCATCTGGCGGTAGGGAAAGTGGTCGGCGTAGAGCAGGCCGAGGGTCTCGGTGACCCGCTCGCGCAGGTAGCGGCGGTTCCTCTGGAACGGCTGCGCCCGACGGATGTCGACTTCCCAGAGGTCGAAGGGCGGGGCGCCGTCCTCCATCCAGCGGGCGAGCGCCATGCCGGCGCCGCCGGACGAGACGATGCCGATCGAGTTGTAGCCGGCGGCGACCCAATAGCCGCGCAGCTCCGGCGCCTCGCCGAGGTAGTAGCGATCGTCCGGCGTGAAGCTCTCGGGGCCGTTGAAGAAGGTGTGGATGCCGACCTCGGCCAGCATCGGCATGCGGTGGATCGCCTTCTCGAGGATCGGCTCGAAGTGGTCGACGTCCTCGGGCAGCTGGTCGAAGCAGAAGTCCTCGCGGATGCCGTCCATACCCCAGGGCTTGGCCACCGGTTCGAAGGCGCCGAGCAGGATCTTGCCCGCGTCCTCCTTGTAGTAGGCGCACTCCTCCGGCACCCGCAGCACCGGCAGCCGCTCCAGCCCCGGGATTGCCTCGGTGACGATGTAGAAATGCTCGCAGGCGTGAAGCGGCAGGGTGACGCCATTCCGGGCGGCGATCTCGCGGCCCCACATGCCGCCGCAGTTGACGACATGCTCGGCGGCGATATGGCCGGTCTCCTCGCCGCGCTGCCAGTCGACGCCCGTCACGCGACCGTTGGTGGCGGTGACCGCGGTCACCTTCACACCCTCCGCGATGCGGGCACCACGCATGCGGGCACCTTTCGCGAGGGCGAGGGCAACGTTCGCCGGGTCGGCCTGTCCGTCCTTCGGCAGGTGGACGCCGGCGACGACGCCGTCGATGTTGAGGTGCGGGTACATCGCCTTGACCTCGGAGGGCGAGAGCGCGTTCACCTCGACGTCGAAGGCGCGCGCCATGGCGGCGAGGCGGAGGATCTCCTCGCGCCGCTCGGACGTCAGCGCCACCGTCATCGAGCCGCACTGGCGGAAGCCGGTGGCGAGGCCGGTCTCCGCCTCGAGCCGGGCGTAGAGATCGGCGGAGTATTTGGCGAGGCGGGTGCGGTTCTGGCTCGCCTGGAGCTGTCCGACGAGACCGGCGGCATGCCAGGTGGTGCCGGAGGTGAGCTGCTTGCGCTCGAGCAGGACCACATCGGTCCAGCCCAGCTCGGCGAGGTGGTAGGCGACGGAACACCCGGAGATCCCGCCGCCGATGATGGCGACGCGGGCGGACGCGGGCAGATCGGCCATGGCGGAGAACCTCAGGGGCGAGTCGGGACAGCGTGAGTGAACATCTTTTCGTGAAAATATCAACTAAAATTTCATTAGAAAGGATTCATCGGCCGTCACCTTCACCCTCGCCGTTGACGCGAACGCGATTTGCGGATGGAATCCGGGGGTCACCAGAAGGAGTCCGTCGTGGCGGAGCGGATCGGCGCCGACTTGAGGGCCCTGCGCAAGGCGCGAGACATCACGCTCGTGGAGCTCTCCGCCGCGGTCGGACGCTCCGTCGGCTGGCTCAGCCAGGTGGAGCGCGGACTGGCCGAGCCGTCGGTTCGCGACCTCGGCCTGCTCGCCCGGCACCTCGGCGTCAGCGTCAGCCTGTTTTTCCGCTCGGCGTCGAAGCGGCCCGAGGAGCAGGGCGTCGTCCTGCGGTCCGAGGACCGCATCCCGATCGGCTCCCGCGCGACCGGGCTCATGGAGGAGTTGCTCTCGCCGTCGCTCGGTGGCGCGTTCGAGATGATCCGCTCGACCTTCGCCCCGCATGCCGACAGCGGCGGCACCCGATCCGCTCGCGGGCGCGAGGACGGTGGCGTGGTCATTTCCGGCCGCCTCCTCCTGACGATCGACGGAGTCGAGTTCGCCCTCGGCCCGGGTGACAGCTTCCAGTTCGCCGGTGGCGACTACGCGTGGCGAAATGATCAGGACCAGCCGGCAGTGGTCCACTGGATCATCGCGCCGCCGGTCTACTAGGCGCCAGCCAGCCCTCCTGGGCCTGCGGATCGGCGCGATCCGGGCCTGCGGGCGAGTAACGAAGCATTAACCCGACGAATCCTTTCAGGATCAATGGGATACTTATAGTTTCGCGCGCGAAATCCTGATCGCCCGGCAGCTCGACGCGCCTGCCGGCGGCGCCCCGCCCCGCTCGTTCTTGCGTCTTCACCCGATTGCCCTTGGGCTCCCGTCAGGCCGGAAGGGTCCCGCGGACGGTCAGGCGACCCCCTCGAAGCGAGGGAACAGCACGTCGTTCTCCAGCCGGATGTGCTCCTCGAGGTCCGCCACGAAGCTGCCGAGCCCCTCGTAGAGCGCCGTCCACGTACGGCAGGCACCCTTGGGCAGGGTCAGCGCGGCCGTGAGCCGCCGGATCTCGGCGATCCCGGCGGTGTGGTCGTCGTGGTCGGCGCGCATCGCGGCGATCGGTTCTCTGACAGCCGCGCTGCCGCGGCGGATTGCCGGAAAGAGGATCAGCTCCTCCTTCTTCATGTGCACCTCGAGCTCGCCGATAAGCTTCTCCAGGAGGGTGGCCAACCCTGCAGGCGCACTGGGGTCGCCGGCGTGCACCGTCTCGACCCGCGCGGAAAGCGCGGCCAGATCGGGGAGCTGCTCGCGGTGGCGCCGGTGATAGCGCGCCTCGATGTGCCGGGTCAGGGCAGCGGAGTCGTCGATCGGAGCGGAGTCAGTCATCCGGATATCCTTCCTTCGGTGCAGGGGGCAGACGGCGCGCGCGTTCCGGTGACCTGCAGGGCGCGCAGTTCACGCATCCGCGCCGGCTCCGGGTTCGGGCGGCCGGAGCACGTCGTTCTCCAGCCGCACGTGCTCGGCCAGGCTGTCGATGAATTCGGCAAGACCGGCATAGAGGGTCACCCAGCTGGTGCAGGCGCCGTCCGGCAGTTCAAAATCCCGGCTGATTTCCCGGATCCGTGCGCACTCCGCGGTCAATCGGGCATGATCACTCCGCAACGCCTCGATCCGAGACCCAAGGCCGGAGGTCGCACCACTGCGGATCATTGGAAAGACGACGCACTCGGCCGATCGCATATGTGCCTCCAGCGCACCTCCGATCCGGCCGAGGGCCCGACGGAGGCCCGCAGGGACGCCCTCGTCATCCTCGTGAAGGTCCTCGACCATCTCGGCCAGCTTCCCGAGCTCGCGGAGCCGTCGACGATGGCGGGCGTGGAACCGGCTTTCGATACGTTGCGTCAGATCTGTGAAGCCATCGCCCGAGGCATCGCCTGCCCCGCAGCCCGATCGTGATTCACCTGATATTCCCGGCTCGACCTGCACCGGCGTTCCGGGGCGCGGAGCGACCCTTGCTCGCGTGCGCAACAGCACACCCCCTGCATCATTCACCGTCAGGCGGACGCGGATTGCCCCGTGGCGAAACGTAATCCGATGGCGTCCCTCGTCCTCACCCCGTCCTTCTTCACACAGGCTGGCAATTCGACCCTCGCGCATCAGGCGCTGGACGTCGTCCGCCGGTACTCCGAGCAGCGGTCCGAGGGCAACGGCGTCGATCTGAAATCCGTTCTCGGTCCGCTCCAGTCGCATGGTCCTGTCCTCCCTGGTCCCCTTCGGCCGATCAGGCGGTCGAGCGGGTGATCGCCACCTGCCAGACTTCGGGTCCGTCGCGCAGGAACTCGACGGCAAACCGGTCGGGCCAGCTCTCCTGGATCCGCCGCAGGAGCGGAAGCGGGGCGTGATCGTTGAGCAATACGAAGGTCCCGCCCGGCTCCAGCGCCTCGAGGGCTGCAAAGACGGTTGCGTGGCGCTGTGGTGGAATCATCGGACGAAGATCGACGATGACGGGCACGGTGGTGTCAGCAGGCATGAGTCTTTCCTCGGACGAGCTGCGCCCCATGCTTTGCGTATAAAGAAATATTGTCAATATCTCTTTTGACTGCTATGCAGATGGCTCGTCCGGGAGGTGGCTCGCCACCTTGATGCCTTGCCGGGACGCGGGCAGACGGACCCGCAGAGACGGCCGGTGTGCGGCGCGAGAGGCGGATCAGAGAACGAACATGCGGCTGACGATGATGTCGGACTACGCGTTGCGGGTGCTGCTCTACGCGGCCGCGCATCCCGAGCGGCTGGTGACGATCGACGAGACGCAGGAGGCCTATGGGATCTCCCGCGGCCACATGATGAAGATCGTCGGCGTGCTCGCCCGCGCCGGCCTCCTGCGCTCGCAGCGCGGCCGGACGGGGGGCTTCACCCTGGGCCTGTCGCCCGAGAAGATCCGCCTTGGCGACGTCGTACGCCTGACCGAGCCGGACTTCGACATGGTGGAATGCTTCGCGCCCGGCAATACCTGTGCCATCACACGCTTCTGCCGGCTCCCGGGTATCGTCACCGAGGCGCTGTCCGCCTTCATGACGGTGATGGACCGACACACGCTAGCCGACCTGATCATCCGGCCGCAGGACTTCGGCGCAATAGCGAGGAATGAGGGGCATCGTTCTGACGACAGGAGCAGAGGCGCGGCAGCGTCGCATGGATCAACCGCTGCCGGCCGGTCTCAAGGCGGAGCTCTACCATGAGTTACGCACCGTCGTGAGGATCGGCGACAGGAAAAAAGGCACGCCGACGAGCGCCGTGATGATGCCGATGGGGAAGACGACACCCGGCACGATCGACTTCGAGACGATCGA
>NZ_CALLYO010000341.1 GCF_937858865.1 uncultured Amaricoccus sp.
CCAGGGCATCGTGCAGGGCACCTACGAGACCTTCGTCGAGGCCGGCCGCCAGCACTACGGCGGCGACCTCAAGGGCCGCTGGATCCTGACCGCCGGCCTCGGCGGCATGGGCGGCGCGCAGCCGCTGGCCGCGGTGATGGCCGGGGCCTGCTGCCTCGCCGTCGAATGCGACGAGACCCGCGCCGACTTCCGCCTGCGCACCCGCTACGTCGACGAGAAGACCCACTCGCTCGACGAGGCGCTCGCCATGATCGACCGCTGGACCAAGGCCGGCGAGGCGAAGTCCGTCGCGCTGATCGCCAACGCCGCCGACGTCTTCCCGGAGCTGGCGAAGCGCGGCGCCCGCCCCGACATCGTCACCGACCAGACCTCGGCGCACGACCCGGTTCACGGCTACCTCCCCCAGGGCTGGACCGTCGGCGAATGGCGCGCCAGGCAGGAGAGCGACCCGAAGGCCGTCGAGCGCGCCGCCCGCGCCTCGATGCGCATCCAGGTCGAGGCGATGGTCGCCTTCCACGAGCGCGGCATTCCGACCGTCGACTATGGCAACAACATCCGCCAGATGGCGCTCGAGGAAGGCTTCGCCAACGCCTTCGCCTTCCCGGGCTTCGTGCCGGCCTACATCCGCCCGCTCTTCTGCCGCGGCATCGGCCCCTTCCGCTGGGCGGCGCTCTCCGGCGACCCCGAGGACATCTACAGGACCGACGCCAAGGTGAAGGAGCTGGTCAACGACCCGCACCTGCACAACTGGCTCGACATGGCCCGCGAGCGGATCGCCTTCCAGGGCCTGCCGGCGCGCATCTGCTGGGTCGGCCTCGGGCTGCGCCACAAGCTCGGTCTCGCCTTCAACGAGATGGTGCGGACCGGCGAGCTCTCGGCGCCGATCGTCATCGGGCGCGACCACCTCGACTCGGGGAGCGTCGCCTCGCCCAACCGCGAGACCGAGGCGATGAAGGACGGCTCGGACGCCGTCTCCGACTGGCCGCTGCTCAACGCGCTGCTCAACACCGCCTCCGGCGCCACCTGGGTCTCGCTCCACCACGGCGGCGGGGTCGGGATGGGCTTCTCGCAGCACTCCGGCATGGTCATCTGCTGCGACGGCAGCGAGGATGCCGACGCCCGGCTCGCGCGGGTACTCTGGAACGACCCTGCCACTGGCGTGATGCGCCACGCCGATGCAGGCTACGACATCGCGATCGACTGCGCGAAGGAGCATGGGCTCGACCTGCCCGGCATCCTCTGAACGACCGACAAAGTTCAACAAGGAGAGAAAGATGAGCTTCCACACCAGCATCAGGGCGGCGCTGCTCGGCGTCGCCGCGCTCGGCCTCACGGCGGCGGGCGCGATGGCCGACCAGCTCGCCGACATCAAGGCGGCCGGCAAGATCGTCACGGCGACCGACATGCACTACGCCCCCTTCGACATGCTGATCGACGGCGTCTACCAGGGCATGACCAAGGATCTCTTCGACGAGGTCGCGAAGGAGATCGGGGTCGAGCCGGTCTACCAGGACATCCCCTGGACCGCCGAGCTGCCGGGGCTCGAGGTCGGCAAGTTCGACATCGTCATCGCGCCGGTCACCATCACGCCGGAGCGGCTCGAGCGCTACACCTTCACCCTGCCGATCGCCGACGCCACCGTCGGCCTCGTCAAGGCGGCGTCCAACGACGCGATCAGCAAGCCCGAGGACATCAAGGGCAAGAAGGTCGGCGTGCAGCAGGGCACGGCGCAGTTCCGCCAGCTCCAGGCCTACGGCGAGTCGCTCGGCGGCGTCGACGTGCGGGAGTACGGCACCACCGACGAGGCCTATGCCGATCTCGCGGCCGGCCGGCTCGATGCGGTCGCCGGCTCCTCGCCGAACCTCGCCTACCTTGTCAGCCAGCGCGGCGACGTCTTCAAGCTGCTCGAGCCCTCGACCTTCGGCCAGCCGACCTACTTCGCCTGGGTGCTGCGCAAGGGCGACGACAGCGCCAGCTTCGCCGACGCGATCAAGGACGCCATGCTGAAGATGACCGACGACGGCCGCGTCAAGGCGATCCAGGAGAAGTGGCTCGGCACCTACACCGAGCTGCCCCGCGAAGTCCCGCAGAGCTAGGGACCGCAGGCCGGTGGGCACAGGCCGCGCACGCGTGCCCACCGGCTAAGCCATTGAAAATGAACGGGCGAGTTTCGCGTATAGACAACGTATAGACGCCAGCGCCGCCCCCGCGTGTCCCGGATCCGGAGCCGCCATGTTTTCCGTCGCCACCTTCATCGACAGCTTCGGGCCGCTGCTCTACGCCGCCCGCTACACGCTGCTCATCTCGGGGCTCGGCATCGCGCTCGGCCTCGTCATCGGCGCGCTCATCTGCGCCGCCCGCCTCTCGCCCTTCCCGGCGCTGCGCCGCTTCGCCGCGGTCTGGGTGAGCTTCCTGCGCGGCGTGCCGCTGCTGGTGCAGCTCCTCCTCGTCTACTACCTCTTGCCGGTCATCGGGATCGACGTGCCGGCCATGGTCGCCGCCGTCGTCACCGTCGGCATCTGCGCCAGCGCCTATGTCTCCGAGATCTGGCGCGGCGCCATCGCGGCGCTGCCCCGCGGCCAGTCCGAGGCCGCCGTCGCCATCGGCATGAGCCCGGGCGACATCTGGACCCGCATCATCCTGCCGCAGGCGGTCAGCCTGTCGCTGCCGGCGCTCGTCAACGAGCTCATCCTGCTGGTCAAGGCCTCCTCGCTCGTCTCGGTCGTCGGCATCATGGAGATCACCCGCGCCAGCCAGGCGCAGGCGGCGACCACCTACCGCCCGCTCGAGGTGTATATCGCCGCCGCCTGCATCTACCTCGCGATCAACCTCTGCCTCGCGGCGGTCGGCCGCGTCCTCGAGCACAGGATGGCCGTCTGATGGACCCGATGATCTTCGTCCAGTACAGCCCCATCCTGATCCGGGGCTTCGGGCTCACCATCCTCGCCTGGCTGCTCGGCACGGTCTTCGGCATGGCGCTCGGCCTCGTGATCGCGCTCGTCCAGCGCTACGCCCCGAAGCCCGTCACCTGGGTGATCCAGGCCTATATCGAGATCGTGCGCGGCACGCCCTTCCTGGTGCAGCTCTTCGTGCTCTACTACGGCGGGCCGATGGTCGGCCTCCGCCTCGACCCGCTGCCGGCCGGCATCGTCGGGCTCACCATCTACGGCAGCCCCTATTTCGCCGAAATCTTCCGCTCCGGCTTCCGCGCCGTCCCGCACGGCCAGATCGAGGCCGCCCGCGCCATCGGCATGGCCGAGCCCGCCATCGTCCGCCGCATCCTGCTGCCGCTCGGCCTCGTCTCGGCGCTGCCGGCGCTCGTCAACTTCTCGATCATCCTCACCAAGGAGACGGTGATCCTCTCGATCATCACCGTGCCGGAGCTCATGTACCAGGTCCAGCGGATGTCGACCGAGACCTTCCGCTTCCTCGAGGGGAACTTCGTGCTGGCGCTCTTCTTCTGGGGCCTCGTCGAGGTCATCTCCCGCTTCGGCCGGCGCATCGAGACGCGCATCACCCGCCACCTGATCGAAAGGCCCTGAGATGGTGCAAGCCTCCTCCGTCGAGATCGCCAAGGTCAACAAGTTCTACGGGCCGTTCCACGCGCTGAAGGACATCGACCTCTCGATCGCCCCGGGCAAGGTGACCTGCCTCATCGGCCCCTCGGGCTCGGGCAAGTCGACTCTCCTGCGCTGCATCAACTTCCTCGAGGAATACAGCTCCGGCGAGATCCGCATCGACGGCCAGCTCATCGGCTACAAGACCCCGGGCGGGGCGAAGATGAGCGGGCGGGACCTGCGCACCATGCGCCGCAGCATCGGCATGGTGTTCCAGCAGTTCAACCTCTGGCCGCACATGACCGCGCTCGAGAACGTCGCCGAGGGCCTGCGCCGCGTGCGCGGCCTCTCCCGCACCGAGGCCGAGGCCCGCGCCGCCGAGGCGCTCAGGAAGGTCGGGCTCGGCGACAGGATGGCGAACCATCCCTCGCGCCTTTCCGGCGGCCAGCAGCAGCGGGTGGCGATCGCCCGCGCGATCGCCATGGAGCCGAAGCTGATGCTGTTCGACGAGCCCACCTCGGCGCTCGACCCGGAGCTGGTCGGCGAGGTGCTGAACGTGATGAAGGCGCTCGCCGCCGAGGGGATGACCATGGTCGTGGTGACGCACGAGATGGGTTTCGCCGCCCACGTCGCCGACCGGGTCGCCTTCATGGAGAAGGGCGAGCTCGTCGCCGTCGACGCCCCGGCCCGCATCCTGCACCAGCCGGAGGATCCGCGCATCCAGGCCTTCCTGCGCACCTACCACGAGCGCAACCTCTTCTAGGCGCGCCGCGGCGCAGGTCGTGCGTGCGCACGGCCGGGGGCAACGGTGACGCCCGGGCCTCAGGGCAGGAGGACGGTCGCCCCCGTCGTCCGCCGCGCCTCGAGGTCCCGATGCGCCTCCGCCACCTGTCCGAGCGGGTGGCGCTGGCGGACGCCGGCGCGCAGCGCGCCGGAGCCGACGGCGGCGAAGAGGTCGGCGGCGCGGGCGCGCAGCTCCTCGGGCGTCGCGACATAGTGGAAGAGGCTCGGGCGGCAGGCGGAGAAGGACCCCTTGGCGAGGTCGGGGACGCCGAAGCCCTCGATGACGCCGGAGGACTGGCCGAAGCAGACGAAGGTGCCGCGCGGCCTCAGGCACGCGAGCGACCCGCGCCAGGTGTCGCGGCCGACGCTGTCGTAGACGACATGGACGCCCTGCCCGCCGGTCAGCGCGCGCACCCGGGCGGCGAAGTCCTCGGCGTGGTAGTCGACGACATGGGCATAGCCGTGCGCGGCCGCGAGCGCGACCTTCTCCGGGCCGCCCGCCGTGCCGATCGCGGTCGCGCCCCTGGCGGCGAGCCACTGGCCGAGGAGCAGCCCGACCCCCCCGGCCGCGGCCTGGACGAGGACGGTCATGCCGGGCTCGACGCGGAAGGTCGAGTGGATCAGGTACTGGGCGGTCAGGCCCTTCAGCATCAGGCTGGCGGCGTCCTCGTCGGAGATGCCGTCGGGAACCTTCACCAGCCGGTCGGCGGCGATGGTGCGCAGGGTCGCATAGGCGCCGAAGGGGATGGTGTAGGCGACGCGGTCGCCGGGCGCCACCGCCGCGACGCCGTCGCCGACGCTCTCGACGACGCCCGCCGCCTCGGAGCCCGGGACGAGGTCGCGCTCGACCGGCCAGGGATAGAGGCCGCTGCGGTGGTAGACGTCGATGAAGTTGAGGCCGATGGCGGTGTGGCGGACCAGCGCCTCGCCGGGGCCGGGCACGGGCGCGGCGATCGCGCGCTTCTCGAGCCGGTCGGGCCCTCCGGGCTGGGTGGCGACGATCGCGTATTCGGGCATCTCGGGTCTCCGGTTCGGTCAGGACGGCTCGCCGTCCGCCGGGGCGGCGCCCGCCGCGGGCGGCAGCGGCTCGCGCGCCGGCACGTCGGGGTTGCCCTCGGTGCGGTCGCGGAAGACGGCGGCGCGGGCGAGCAGCGTCAGGGTGACGGGCGTCGTGACGGTCACGAAGACGCCGAGCAGGAACTCGTGCAGCACCGGCCGCCCCTGCAGCACCGAGAAATAGCCCATCGAGGCCATCACGATGCCCGCCGTGCCCCAGCTCGAGCCGAGGGTGGGGGCGTGGATGCGATCGTAGAAGCTCGAGAGGCGCATGAGGCCGACCGAGCCGATGAAGGTCAGCCCGGCGCCGATGAGCAGGAGCGCGGCGATCGGGATCGCCGCCCAGAGCGGGACCTCGGCCATCGGGGTCATTCGATCACCTCGCCGCGCATCAGGAACTTGGCGAGCGCCACGGTGGCGACGAAGCCGAGCATGGCGATGATGAGCGAGGCCTCGAAGAAGAAGACGCTGCCGGTGCGGATGCCGAGCGTGACGAGCAGCAGCATGCAGTTGAGATAGAGCGCGTCGAGCGCCAGCACCCGGTCCTGCGCCCGCGGTCCGCGGAGCATGCGCACGACCGCCATCGCCATGGCGAGGACGAGCGCGAGCTGGGCGATGGCGAGGGCGGTGGCGAGGATGGTGGCGCTCATTCGAAGATCTCCAGGAGCAGGCTCTCGTAGCGGCCCTTGATGAGGGCGACCCAGGCGCTTTCGTCGACGAGGTCGAAGACGTGCAGCAGCACCTCCTCGCGGCGGGCGTCGTACTGCATCCAGGCGGTGCCGGGGGTGGCGGTGATGATGATGGCGAGAATGGCGAGGCCGAGCGGGTCGCGCAGGGTGAGCGGGATCTCGACGAAGCCCGACCGGCGCCTGCCGTGGCGGCCGTTGCTGAGGATGAGCGCCGCCACGGCGATGTTGGAGCGCACGATGTCGTAGAGCACGATGGCGACGAGCTGCGGGATCCGGTCCCAGCGCCGGAGGCGCGGCTTGGCCGGGTGGAGCGCCGACATCGAGACGCCGGCGACGATGGAGACCGCCACCCCGAGGACGAGGTGGCCGGGGGTGAAGCCGTTGAGCACGAGCCACATGAGCACGAGGCCGGCGGCGAGGACCGGATAGGGGAAGAGCCGGCTCATTCCTCGACCGCCTCCTCGCCGTCCTGCACCCGCGGCGCGCCGAGGACGCCCTCGACATAGACCTCGGGCCGGTGCAGCGCCGCCGCCGTCGCCTGCATGTAGCGCATGACCGGCTGGGCCTCGACGGTGATGGCGAGGGTCACGGCGAGGAGCGCGAGGATCGGCGCGATCTCGATGAGCAGGACCTTCGGCACCTCCTCCTCGGAGGGGACCCAGAAGGTCTGGATGCCGACGCGCAGCAGCGCGACGAGCGCGGCGAGCCCGGAGAAGATCACCAGCGCCGTGAAGCCGAGGGCGAGCGGCGAGGCGGTCGCGTCGTGCGCCCCGAGGCCGCCCGGGTTCAGCATGCCGGAGAGGAGCGCGAACTTGCCGACGAAGCCGGAGAGCGGCGGCAGCCCGGCGAGGAGCAGCGCGCAGGCGCCGAAGCAGAGGCCGAGGACGGTCATCGTGCCGGGCAGGGCGAGCTCGGCGGTGGGCTCGTCGGCGTCGAGCTCCTCGTCGCCGAAGCCGTAGGCCTCGGCGGTGACGGCGAGCATGGCGGCGACGCCGCCCTGGTTGCGCTCGATCAGGTCGGCCATGAGGAAGAGCGCGCTGAGCGCGAGGCTCGAGCTGACCATGTAGTAGAGGGCGCCGGCCAGCATCGGCGTGCCGCCGCCGAGCAGCACCATGCCGATCGCGGCGAGGAAGGTGCCGGTCGAGACGAGGACCGAGCAGCCGGCGAGCCGCCCGAGCCCCTGCGAGGCGAGCACGCCGAACATGCCGAAGGCGATCGTCGCCATGCCGCCGGCGACGAGGAGCTCGGCGCCGAGGCCGGCCGAATGCGCGGCCCCCGCGCCGAAGGCGAGCGAGGCGACGCGCAGGACGGCGTAGACCCCGACCTTGCTCATGATCGCGAAGATCGCCGCGACCGGCGGGGCGGCGGCCATGTAGGTGATCGGCAGCCAGAAGCAGAGTGGCCACATCGCCGCCTTGACCAGGAAGGCGATGCCGAGCGCGGCGGCGCCGGCGCGCAGGAGCCCGCGGTCGGCCTCGGGCAGCGCCGCCGCCTTCACCGCGAGGTCGGCCATGTTGAGCGTGCCGGTGACGCCGTAGATCAGGCTGACGCCGATCAGGAAGAGGAGCGAGGCGGCGAGGTTGATGGCGATATAGTGCAGGCCGGCGCGCACGCGGAGCGGCCCCGAGCCGTGCAGCATCAGCCCGTAGGAGGCGGCGAGCAGCACCTCGAAGAAGACGAAGAGGTTGAAGAGGTCGCCGGTCAGGAAGGCGCCGTTCAGCCCCATGAGCAGGAACTGGAAGAGGCTGTGGAAATGCTGCCCCTGCCGGTCCCAGCCCGCGACCGCGAAGACGAGCGCGGGCAGCGCCAGCACCGAGGTCACGACCAGCATCAGCGCCGAGAGCCGGTCGAGCACGAGGACGATTGCGAAGGGTGAGGGCCAGTCGCCGAGCAGGTAGAGGCGCACCTCGGTCCCGCCCGAGGGCGCCTCGGCGCGGTCGAGGAGCGCGAAGGCGATGATCGGCAGCAGCCCGGCGGCGACGAGGCTGATGACCCGCTTCGCCCGGCGGTCCTCGTAGAAGAGCATCAGCGCGCCAGCGAGGAGCGGCAGCAGGATGGGCGCGATCAGCAGGTGCTCGGGCGTGGGCGTCATTCACCGGGCTCCTTGCCGTCGACATGGTCGGTGCCGGTGAAGCCGCGCGAGGCGAGGAGCACGACGAGGAAGAGCGCGGTGGTGGCGAAGCTGATGACGATCGCGGTCAGCACCAGCGCCTGCGGCACCGGGTCGAGGTAGGCCGCGGGGTCAACCACCGCGCCCTTCTCCACGATCGAGGAGCCGCCGACCCGGAGCCGCCCCATGGAGAAGATGAAGAGGTTGACCCCGTAGGAGAGGAGCGCCAGCCCGACGATCACCTGGTAGGTGCGCGGGCGGAGCAGCAGCCAGACCCCGGAGGCGACGAGGACCCCGATCGCGAGGGAGAGGACGAGCTCCATCAGCCCTCCTCCAGCGCGGCGACGGGCGGCGGCGCCGGCTCGGCCTCCTCGGCCTCCGGCGCGCGGGTCCGGCCGCGCAGCGACTGGTGGGCGAGGGCGATGAGGACGACGATGGTGGCGCCGACGACGAGGGAGAAGACGCCGAGGTCGAAGAGGAGCGCGGTCGCGACCGGCACGTCGCCGATGACCGGCAGCGAGACGTAGCGGGCGCTCGCGGTCAGGAAGGGGTAGCCGAAGAGGAGGGCGCCCGCGCCGGTCGCCGCGGCGGTGAGGAGCCCCGCCCCCATCCAGCGCACCGGCAGGACGCGCAGCCGCGCCTCGACCCAGCGCGCGTCGGCGGCGAGATACTGGAGCAGGAAGCCGATGGCGAGCGCGACGCCGGCCGCGAAGCCGCCGCCCGGCAGGTCGTGCCCGCGCAGCAGCAGGTAGGCCGAGAGGGTGATGATCGCCGGGAACATCCACTGCATGACGACCGAGGGCACGCGCAGATAGTCCTGCACCGTGTCGCCGAGATCGCGCCCGGAGCTCGCGTCCGCCTCGCTCTGGATGCGCTGCTGCATCGGCGCGTCCATGCTCTCGCGCGCCGGGCGGAAGCGGCGCAGCAGCGCGAAGACGGTGAGGCCGACGATCCCGAGGACGGTGATCTCGCCGAAGGTGTCGAAGGCGCGGAAGTCGACGAGGATCACGTTGACCGCGTTGGTCCCGCCGCCCTCGGAATAGGCGTTCTCGAGGAAGTAGGCGCCGGTCGCGCTGACCTGCGGGCGGGTCATCACCGCGTGGGCGATGGCGGCGATGCCGGCGCCGCAGACAACGGCAATCATGAGGTCGATCGTGCGGCGCACCCGCGCCGGCAGCTCGACGTCGGCGGCGATCGCCTGGGACCGCTTGGGCAGCCAGCGCAGGCCGAGGAGCAGGAGGACGGTGGTGACGATCTCGACCACGAGCTGGGTGACGGCGAGGTCGGCAGCCGAGAACCAGACGAAGGTGACGCAGGTCAGCACCCCCGCCCCGCCGAGCAGCGTCAGCGCCGCGAAGCGGTGGTACTTGGCCTGCCAGGCGGCGCCGATGGCGCAGACCGCGCCGATCACCCAGGCGATGGCGAAGACCGGGTCGAGCTCGGTCACCCAGAGGGCGCCGTCGAGGAAGGCGGCGTCGCGCGCCTGCCAGGCGAGGCTGGCGAGCGCGAGCAGCACCAGGATGCGGAGCTGCGGCTGCAGCCGCTCGGTGCCGAGGAGGCTGTAGAGCGCCCGCGGCCAGCGCCACCAGAAGACGACGAGGCTGCGCTCGAAGATGCGCTGGCCCTTGAGCAGGCGCAGGAGCGGCGGCCCCTCCGGCCCGCGCGAGAGCCGGCGGGCGAGGAGCGCATAGAGCAGCGAGCCGAGCCCCAGCGCCGCCACGCTCATGACCAGCGGCGCGTTGATGCCGTGCCAGAGCGTGAGGCTGTAGGCGGGCGTCGCCGGCCCGAGCACCGACTGGGCCGCCGTCCGGAGGTAGGGGCCGACCGTGGCCGCCGGGACGATGCCGACGACGAGGCAGGTGACGACGAGGATCTCGACCGGGAAGCGCATCCAGTGCGCCGGCTCGTGCGGCTCGCGCGGCAGGTCGGCGGGCGGCGGGCCGAAGAAGACCTGGTGGATGAAGCGCAGCGAGTAGGCGACGCTGAGGCTCGAGGCGATGAGCGCCCCCCAGGTGGTGACCGGGTCGAGGAGCGAGCCCTTTCCGGCCTCGAAGGCCTCGGCGAAGAACATCTCCTTCGAGAGGAACCCGTTCAGCAGCGGCACGCCGGCCATGGCGGCCGAGGCGACGATGGCGAGGGTGGCGGTGATCGGCATCGGCCCGCGCAGCCCGCTGAGCCGGCGCATGTCGCGGGTGCCGGTCTCGTGGTCGATGATGCCGGCGGCCATGAAGAGCGACGCCTTGAAGACGGCGTGGTTCATGATGTGGAAGATCGCCGCGACGATGGCGAGCGGCGTGCCGAGCCCGGCCAGCGCGGTGATGAGCCCGAGGTGGCTGATGGTCGAATAGGCCAGCAGCCCCTTCAGGTCGTGCTGGAAGAGCGCGAAGAAGGCGCCGAGCAGGAAGGTCGTCATCCCCGCCGAGGTGACGATCCAGAACCAGGCGTCGGTGCCGCCGAGCGCCGGCCAGAAGCGCAGCAGCAGGAAGACGCCCGCCTTCACCATGGTCGCCGAATGCAGGTAGGCCGAGACCGGCGTCGGCGCCGCCATCGCGTTCGGCAGCCAGAAGTGGAAGGGGAACTGCGCCGACTTGGCGAAGGCGCCGATGAGGACGAGGACGAGGATCGGCAGGTAGAGCTCGTGCTGGCGGATGCGCTCGCCGGCCTGGAGGATCGCCTCGAGCTCGTAGCTGCCGGCGATCTGGCCGAGGAGGAGCATGCCGCCGAGCAGGCAGAGCCCGCCCGCGCCGGTGACGATGAGCGCCATGCGCGCGCCGTCGCGGGCGGCCGTGTTCTGGTGCCAGTAGCCGATGAGCAGGAAGGAGAAGATGCTCGTCAGCTCCCAGAAGACGATGAGCAGGATGACGTTGCCGGAGATCACGATCCCGGTCATCGCCCCCATGAAGGCGAGGAGCCCGCAGTAGAAGCGCGGCGCCGGGTCGTTGGGCGAGAGGTAGTAGCGGGCATAGAGCACGACGAGGAGCCCGATGCCCATGATGAGCGTGAGGAAGATCCAGGCGAAGCCGTCGAGGCGGAGCGAGAGGTCGAGCCCGTAGGCGGGCAGCCATTCGAGGCGGGCGTGGACCGCGCCGCCGCCGGCCACCGACGGGTAGAGCGCCGCGGTGATGCCGAGGCCGGTCACCGCGACGATGCCGGAGAGCCAGGCCTCGGCATGGCGGACGTTCGTCGGCGAGACGGCGGCGATCAGGCTGCCGGCGAAGGGCAGCGCGAGCAGGATGAGCAGGAGGTCGCCCTGGATCACGCCACGTCTCCCGCGCCGGCCGCCTGCGGGCGCGGGAACAGGCCGTCTCTCGCTTCGTCCCGGTGCGGGCGGGGCGTCTTGCAGGTCATCGCCTGCGCGCTTGGCACGATCGGCGCGGCGCGTCCAGTCCCGACGAGCCCGAGCGTTCCTCGTTCGGCCGGTCGCCCTCCCGCTTGCAGTGCCGCCCCCTCCTGTCGGGGCGCCCGCCGCCCCGCTCGCCAGACTGCCGGCGCGGGGGCCGGCACGCAAGGGGGCCTGCGCCGCGCGAGGCCCCGCGCCTCCGGCGGCAGAACCGGGGGGCGAGCCCTCGATCTCAAGGCGATAGGCGGGCCTGCGGCCGCGCCGCGCTCTATTCGGTGACGACCTTCACGAGGTCGCCGGCGCGCAGCCTTCCGCCGTCGGCGAGGCCGTTCATCACCTCGAAGCGCGCCCTTGCGGCGGGGCCGGGGGGCATCGAGGCGGCGAGGGTGGCGGCGTTCTCGCCCGGCGCGACGCGGTGGATGCGGAGCCGGAGCGGCGCGAGGCGGGCCGCGGCGGCCGGCGAGAGGGGCCGGAAGCTCCGCGCCGCAGCGGCGAGGGCCGCGCCCGTCCAGCGGAAGGACAGA
>NZ_CALLYO010000342.1 GCF_937858865.1 uncultured Amaricoccus sp.
TGCTCGAGAGCCTCGAGGAGCTCCTCATCCAGTCCGACATGGGGGTCGAGACCTCGCTCAAGGTCGCGGCGGCGATCGCCGAAGGCCGCTTCGGCCGCCGGGTGGGCGCGCGGGAGATCCGCGAGCTGCTGGCGGGCGAGATCGCGGCGATCCTCGAGCCGGTGGCGCGACCGATGCCGGTCTACGCCAAGCGCCCGCAGGTGGTGCTGGTCGTGGGGGTCAACGGATCCGGCAAGACCACGACGATCGGCAAGCTCGCGAGCCAGTTCCGCGCCGCCGGCAAGAAGGTGGTGATCGCCGCCGGCGACACCTTCCGCGCCGCCGCGGTCGAGCAGCTGCAGATCTGGGGCGAGCGTGCGGGCGTGCCGGTGATGACGGCGCCGCAGGGATCGGATCCGGCCAGCCTCGCCTTCGACGCGCTGGCGCGCGCCGAGGCGGAGGGGGCCGACCTCCTGCTCATCGACACGGCCGGACGGCTGCAGAACCGCGAGGACCTGATGGCCGAGCTCGCCAAGATCGTCCGGGTGATTCGAAAGCGCGACCCCGAGGCGCCGCACAACACGCTTCTCGTCCTCGACGCCACGACCGGGCAGAACGCGCTCAGCCAGGTGGAGATCTTCCGCAAGATCGCCGATGTGACCGGCCTCGTGATGACCAAGCTCGACGGAACGGCCAAGGGCGGCGTCCTCGTCGCGCTCGCCGACCGCTACGGGCTGCCGATCCATGCCATCGGCGTCGGCGAGGGCATCGACGATCTCGCCCCCTTCGACCCCGAGGAGTTCGCCCGCGCCCTGACCGGTCTCGAGGCGGCGTAGTTCCGCAGCGGCCGGCGGCATGCTAGGGTCCGCCGCGGGACTGCTGCGGGTAAGGCGATTGGGACGGCTGCTCAGGTGTCGGCTGCTGGTGGCCGCGGTTTTCGTGCTCGCGGCCGGACCCGCCGCCAGCTGGAATCCGTCGGAGCTCCTCGCCCCCTGCCGCGGCGACTGCGGGGTAGCCGTCTACGCCGGCTTCTACGTGGAAGATTCCATGAGCGAGCTGATCCTGACCTCCCCGAAGCCGCCGTCCGCCTGGAGCTACGACCGTGACGACCGCCTGGTCGCGGCGACCGTGTCGCGGAGGGCGGGGCGCCTGGGGTCCCACTTCACGCTCGAGCCCGAGGTGGGCGTCGGGCAGCGCTCCGGGCGGCAGAGCGCGACCGAGGTCTGGGGCGCGCTGTTCATCCGCTACCATGGCTTTCCCTGGGACGGGACGGTGCTGACCACGGCGGCCGTCTCCACCGGGCTCAACTGGGCGAGCAGCGTGACCGACGTCGAGCGCGACCGGGCGCGCGACGAGGAGGGCAGCCAGTGGATGCACTTCTTCGCCCCCGAGATCACCTTCGCGCTGCCGAGCCGCCCCGACGTCGAACTGCTCCTGCGCTTCCACCACCGCTCCGGCGTCTTCGGGCTCATCAGTGACGCCTGGGGCGGCGCGCAGTACGCGACGGTTGGGCTGCGCTTCCTCTTCTAGAGCCTGTGGCATTCCGCACGCCGCGCGGCTATGTCGGGGCCATGTCTGCGCCCGCCGAACGCCACATCCACCCGCTCCTGAAGCTCGTCCTCGAGATCGGGCCGATCGCCGTCTTCTTCCTCGCCTACCGCATGGCGCCGGTGCCGGAGGGGCTCGGGACGAGCGAGCGGCAGCTCGAGCAGATCCTCTTCTCCACCAAGGTCTTCGTCCCGACGATCCTGCTCGCGCTCGCGGCGAGCTATGCCCTCACCCGCAAGCTGCCGAAGATGGCCGTCATCACCGCCATCGTCGTCACCGTCTTCGGCGGGCTCACGCTCGTCCTGCGTGACGACACCTTCGTGAAGATGAAGCCGACGATCCTCTATGGCATCGTCGCCGGCATCCTCGGCTTCGGCCTCATGCGCGGGCAGAGCTACCTCAAGTACCTGATGGACGAGTTGATCCCCATGCGCGAGGAGGGCTGGATGAAGTTCACCGTGCGCTTCATCGTCTTCTACCTGCTGCTCGCCATTGCGAACGAGTTCGTCTGGCGCAGCTGGGGGACCGACACCTGGGTGAACTTCCGCACCTTCGTCCTGCCGGCGGCCAACTTCCTCTTCATCATGGCCCAGGTCCCGCTCTTCCAGCGCTATGCGATGGTCGGCGGCGGCAAGGGCTGATCCGCGGCGGATCGTTTTGGTCGAAACCGGTTTGCGGTCGCTCCGGGGCTGTAATATCTGTCGGCGAATCCCGGAGGCTTCGGCGTCCGGAGGGGCAGGGGACCTGCGATGCGCGGATCAGCGACAGGGGAGCCAGCCGCGCCGTGGGGCGACGGGCCGGTCGAGCTCGGACCGCTCGACGACTATATCGCCTTCCACCTGCGCCTGGCCCAGGCGGCCTCCTTCCGTGCCTTCAAGCGCCATGCCGGCCTGCCGGGCCTCCGGCCGGGCTGGTACGCGGTGCTCTCGCTCATCAACGACAACCCCGGGATCACGCCGCTCGCCATCAGCCGCGCCAGCGGCCGTGACAAGTCGACGATCACCCCGGTCCTGCGCGATCTCGTGCGCGAGAAGATGGTCGTGCGCGAGGAGATCCCGGCCGACCGGCGCAGCTACGCGCTGCGGCTGACGGCCAAGGGCGACCAGGCGCTGGCGCATCTCGCGGTCTGCGCCGAGGCGCACGACCGCGACCTCGGCAAGATCGCCGGCGCCGACAAGCGGATCCTGATCGAGCTGCTGCGGCGCATCGTCACCGAGCTCGAGTGACCGGCGCCGGCGGGCGCCGGCTCACGGGAGGAGGGTGTCGAGCGTGCCGAGCCGGGGCTTGAAGTAGGACACCTTGCGAATGACCCGCGGCTCGAGTCCGATGCCGAAGAGCGGGGTGAAGGAGTAGAAGACCTCCGCGGCGATGACCGTCTCGCCGGCCGCGACGTCGAGGTCGGCGGGAAGGGTGGCCGAGTCCCCCTCGGTGCCGATCGCGCTCGCGGCGGTCAGATCTCCCACGCTCGTCCGCTGCCAGTTGACCCGCAGCAGGTTCGAGCCGTCGCGCCCGACGCTCGACACGATCGCCCGTCCGTCGGCGGCGAACTCGAACGGCTGGATGATGTTGTCGATGGCGAGGAAGATGTTCTCGAGCTGATCCTCGCTCAGCGTCCGGTCGCGGGCGGTGAGGTCGGCCAGGATGAAGGCGCCGCTCTGCAGCTTCTGCGTCAGCAGGATCAGCCGGCTGTACTCGATCGTCCCCGCGCTGAAGAGGACGAGAATGGGCAGGATGAGCGCGAACTCCATGGCGGCGACGCCGCGTCGGTCGCGCAGGAGGCCGGGAAGTCGGGAGGCGAAGCGCCGCACGGCCGGCCTCCTCAATAGGGCTCGTTGCGCACGGCGACGCTCGATACGTGCGTGACGCTCTCGCCGAGGATGCGGCGCATCAGCGGCGTGATGACGCCCCAGGCGTAGCTCAGCCGGTAGACCACCACGTCGCTCGGGCCGCCGAGCCCGGCCTCGCCCATGTCGTCGTCCCACTCGCCGTTGCCGTTGACGTCCGTGAACGGCTCGCCGGCCTCGTAGGTGGCGTTGCCGTTCTGGTCGGTGAAGGGCTCCGGCTTGCCGATGTCGGCGAAGCTCTGGTAGACGAGGATCTCCATGTCCACCTGGTCCATGTCGAGCAGTCCGTAAGTGCGGTCCTCGACGATCTCCATCACCCGGTCGGCGCGGCTGACGCCGGCCTCGGTGCCGGTGATGCCGTAGCGCGAGGCCTCCATCACCGCCGCCTCGATGCTCGACCCGATGAAGAGCACGATCGCCGACTCGATCGACCCGACGATGAAGAGGAGGAGCAGCGGCAGGACGAGCGAGAACTCGACCGCCGTCGCGCCCCCCGTCTCGCCCGCCAGGGCACGGAGCCGCCGGGACACGCCGTTACTCCACGATCCTGAGGTTGGCGAGCTGGCCGCCGATGGCGCGGAAGACGGCCGAGAGCGTGTCGTTGTCGGGCGCGTGCCAGTACATCGCCTCGGTCGTCGCGCACTTCTTGAAGAGCGCCTTCGCCGTGGCGTCGGGCTTGTTGAAGGTGATCGTGTAGATGCGGATGCCGGCCGCCTTCATCGCGTTGCAGGTCTCGGTCATCCGGGCGTCGAGGATTGCCCGTCCGTCGCTGCGGCGGGCGTCCTCCTTGCCGGTCGAGTAGCCGACGAGGTCCTCGATGCGCCCATAGGCGGTGTAGTCTGAGGCGGGAACCTCCTTATCGTTCTTGCTGTCGTTGCTGTTGTCGTGGAACTGGTTCTGCCCGTCGGTCAGGATGACGGCGACCTTGTCCATGAAGGGCGTGCCGTAGTCGAGCGGCAGGTCGGGATCGCCCCAGAGGCCACGCCACTGCGGGCTGAGGGTGCGCCAGCCCCAGGAGAGGCCGAGGTTGCCGGTGGTGCCGCCGCGGCTCCAGGGCTTCATGTCGGCGATCGCGGCCTTGATCGTCGCCTTCGACTTGGTGAGCGGGGTGATCGCCGGGCCGCAGCCGAGGTTCGGGCCGCGCGCGCCGTTCTTGTAGGTATAGTCCTCCTTGATCGTCGGCCATTTGTTGTCGTTGCTGTCCGAGTTGGTCGAGGCATAGAAGAAGGAGCCGAACTTCTCGACCGAGGGCGGCGCGTCGTTCGTGTCGTTGGGGTAGGTCCGCGCCATGACGCAGCCCTTCCAGCCCACGGTCGAATAGCTGCCGGGGTTGTTCAACACACGGTCGCCGGACTTCAGCCAATCAGTGCGCGTCTTGCCGATGTTCACCATCGCCGTGTACGGAACGAGGCTGACCCAAAGGTTCTCGATCTCCGAATCGCTGCCGTAGAGGATGTCGATGAGATCGTCTGCAGCATCCTGCATCGCCTTGAACGGCGTGCCGGTGAGGGTCGAAAACTCGTCTGGCCACATCGACCCGGTGTTGTCCATGACGAGCGCCAGCTCCATGCCCGTGGTCTCGCGCTGGATCACGCTGCGCGCCGAGACGATCATCGTCTCGCGCCCGAAGACCCGCATGAAGAGCGTGGGAGTGGTGGCGGTGGTGGAGAGGGTGACGAAACGCATCGTGTCGTCGAGCGCGAACGCCACCGGCGCGACCTCGACCGAGGCATCGGACGTTCCGAAGTTCGCGTCGAAGAATTGCTGCGCCACGTCCTGCGCATTGCCATCGAGCGCCACCCGGCCGGCGGCGAGGCCGGCGGTGTCGAGCGCCTTGCCCATGCGGGTCTTGAGCAGGTAGCCGCGCGAGGAGTCGATGGCGAGCCCGACGGCGCCCACCATCGGGATGAGCGCGACGGCGAGGAACACCGCGGCGGCGCCGCGGCGATCGCGAAGGACAGGCGCGAGGAAGGACCGGACGGCCCTCAGGCTTCGCGTGAGCTTGGGCGTGAACATGGCCAGCCATCCCGTTGACCCGACGTCACGCGCAGTCTCGACCGGCAGGGTCAATCCGCCGTTAACGGGATGGCCGCCGCCGCCGGAAAGCGGTTAGATTTTTCCGCGATTGCAACCGTTTACCATTAACTTCCTGACGGATCGTAAAGTGGTTGCCGGAAGGTTACCGTGGCGGGTGCGGGCTTCGGCCGGTTGATGGGGGAAAAGGCATGGGCGAGCGGCGGCTGCATCCGAGGGCGCATGTGCTGCGACGGGCGCGGATCGTCTTCCGCCGCGGCTACAGCAGCCTCGATTGTGTGGTGCTCGACCTGTCGCCGGCAGGGGCGCGGCTCAAGGTCGACGACTGGCTGGCGCTGCCGGACCGTTTCGAGCTCCGCATCGAGAACGGTCCCCGGCGCGAGGCGGAGGTGCGCTTCCGCGCCATGGAGACGACCGGGGTCCGCTTCGTCGACGAGCGCGCGGCCTGATCCGTCAGGCAGGCCCTGGCTGAATCGGCTGTCTGGCAAGGATTTACCGGGATTCGCTCGATCTGGAACGCATATGGAATCCGTATGGAATCCGTATTGTACCTGAAAGCGTCGGGATTGATCCGTCAGCGTAGGCAGGGAACGC